>NZ_KV792233.1:72428-84968 GCF_001808125.1 Staphylococcus sp. HMSC14D10
GTCAACTACTGCCAATATATAATTGTAGCCTGAGTCATTGAATTATGTCTCAGGCTACAATTATATATTCACTTATTTTAATGCTTTATTTCCAATATCATTACGATAAAATAAATTATCACTCTTAATTTTTTCTACATTTTTATAGGCTGCTTTTTGCGCTTCTTCAATTGTTTCTCCTTTTCCAACAGCTAATATAACTCTGCCTCCTGAAGTAACAAATCCATCATCTTCTTTACGCAATCCACTCACAAAATAAGTATCATTTAATTCAAAGCCTGTTACTTTAGCTCCTTTTTCATAAGCACCTGGATATCCTTTAGAAGCTAGCATAACTCCTACAACAAAATCATCTTGCCATTGAAATAGAATAGGTTCTTTACGATCTAAAGCAACAATTTGAGCCATTAAATCACTTTCCAAACGACTTAATAAAACTTGAGCTTCAGGATCACCAAAGCGCGCATTAAATTCAATTACTTTCGGGCCTTCTGACGTTAAAATAGCACCAATATAAAGTAAACCAAAATAATCATAACCCTCAGCTTTCATCGCTTTTGCAATAGGCTGTGCAATATCTTTATTTGTGCGTTCTAAGACATCTTCAGTAATATGTGGCACCGGGCAATATGCACCCATTCCTCCAGTGTTTGGTCCTTCATCATTATCAAAAGCACGTTTATGGTCTTGCGCAATACAATCAAATGGAACTGCATAATCCCCGTTAATAAATGTCATTAATGAAAATTCTTCACCCTCTAAAAATTGCTCAAAGACCACTTCACCATGTTCTTCAGGATAAAGTGATTCTACTGCTTTAATTGCGTCTTCACGTGTTTCAGCAATGATTACACCTTTACCAGCAGCTAAACCATCTTTTTTAACTACAATTGGTAAATCACAATGATTTACATATGCCAGCGCATCTGTTTTGTTATTTGTTTCTTTATATTTTGCTGTTGGAATATTATATTTTTGCATAATTTTTTTAGCGAACAGCTTAGATCCTTCAATTTGAGCTGCATCTTTATTAGGACCAAATACTTTAACTCCTGATTGACGTAATTTATCAGATAAACCATCAATTAATGGTTGTTCAGGACCAATAACCACCCATTCAACCTTATTTTCTTTAACAAAGTTTAAGATTGACTCATGATCAGACTCTGCAATCTCAGTATGCACTCTTGCAACATTAGCCATAGCATCATTACCTGGAATTACGTGCAATTGATCAATTAACGGTGATTGATGTAATTTATTTGCCAAAGCATGCTCTCGACCACCTGCTCCGATAACTAAAACATTCATTAATATTACTCCTTCCATTATTTTGAATGATTAATTAATGCTTAAAGTGACGCATGCCTGTAGTCACCATGGCAATACCATATTTATTCGCCATATCTATTGAGTCTTGATCTTTAATTGATCCACCTGGTTGTATGATGGCTTTGATACCATGTTTTGCAGCTAATTCAACCGTATCATCCATTGGGAAAAAGCCGTCTGATACTAAAGCAACATTGTCATTCATTTCTATAGCACGCTCTAAAGCTATTTTGGCTGAACCAACACGGTTCATTTGACCTGCACCAATGCCTACAGTTTGTTTGGTATTGCTCAATATAACAGCATTACTTTTAACAGATGGAATCACTTTCCAACCAAGTAGCATTGCATCCCATTGATCATCTGTAGGCGCTTTTTCAGTTACTACTTTCATGTCTTCTTTAGCTACCTCAAAATTATCTTTATCTTGAACTAAATACCCACCTGAAACTGAAACAAATTCTTCTTCACGATTATCAATCGTCATATCTATTTCTAATAGACGTATGTTTTTCTTTTTAGTTAAAATGTCTAAAGCTTCATCAGTAAACCTTGGAGCAATCACTACTTCTAAAAATATAGCATGTAATGTTTCAGCTAAATCAGCAGTTACTGTTCTATTTAATGCGATAATGCCACCAAAGATAGATTGATTATCTGCATCATAAGCATGTTTAAATGCAGTTTCAATATTGTCTCCAATACCAACACCACAAGGGTTCATATGTTTAATTGCAACGGCAGCAGGCTCTTTAAATTTCTTAACAAGTGAAAGTGCAGAATCAGCATCTTTAATATTGTTAAAACTTAAAGCTTTACCATGTAATTGTTTAGCACCTGCAATTGTGTGTTTGCTATTCGAAGTACGAACAAAACGCGCTGATTGCTGAGGGTTTTCACCGTATCTTAATTGTTCACTATCACCTTTGAAAAAACTTACAATGGCATGATCATATTCGTTCGTATGTGCAAAAACTTTAATCATTAATTCTTTACGGAAATCCTCATCGAGTCGGTCTTCCTTTATGCGTTCAATGACTTCATTATAATCAGCTGGATGTACAATTGTAGTCACATGTTTAAAGTTTTTAGCTGCAGCACGTAACATTGTAGGTCCGCCAATATCGATGTTTTCAATTGCTTCTGCTACTGTTACATCCGGTTTGGCTACTGTTTTTTGGAAAGGATATAAGTTAACTACTACCATATCGATTAAATCAATATGTTGTTCTGATAACTGTTCTAAATGTTCAGGTTTATCACGATCTGCTAAAATGCCACCATGTACTGCCGGGTGTAATGTTTTAACACGTCCGTCCATAATTTCAGGAAATTGCGTTAATTCTGAAACAGATTTCACCGGTACAGAAGCATCTTCTAAAGCACCTTTAGTTCCTCCAGTTGAATATAATTCATAATCTAATTTGATTAAAGATTTAGCAAACTCCACTATTCCACTTTTGTTTGAGACACTTAAAATTGCTTTTTTCATGATTAGATTAACTCCTTATTTAATAACTTTAGCTATAACACTTGGATAAAGTTCATACTCCAAACGCTTTACACGTTCTTCCAAATTATCTTTAGTATCGTCCTGTTTTATATCACATTGTCGTTGTTCAATAATTTCTCCCGTATCCATACCACTATCAACATAATGTACAGTTGAACCAGTTACCTTATCGCCACTATTAAACGCTTGTCCAATAGCATCTTTCCCCTTATATTTCGGTAATAGTGATGGATGGATGTTTAAAATTTTACCTTCGTAAGCGTCTAATAAATCAGGTCCAATTAATCGCATATAGCCAGCAAGTATTATCCATTCAACTTCTTCACGCTTTAACAGTTCTATTAAATGTTGTTCGTAATCTGCTTTAGTAGTGAAATCCTTAGGCTCATTTATATTAACTGTTACTTTTAAATGTTTGGCTCGTTCAACACAATAAGCATCGTGATGATCAGTATATAATGAAGTAATTTCTATATTGTTGAGCTCCCCTTTATCTGCTTTTAGCACAATATTCTCAAAATTACTACCTGATCCAGATGCAAATATAGCTACTTTAGTCACTATTCTACCCCCTCAAGTAAAATGGGTGACTCTGCATTGGCAATAATTTCACCTATTTCGTAAGAAGAAATACCTTGTTGTTTTAAGATATCAAGTGTTTGTGCAACGTCTTTTTTATCTACTATGGCTGTGAAACCAATACCCATATTAAAGACATTGTACATTTCATCAGTTCCAATATTAGCTTGTTGTTGTAACCAATCAAATACTTTTGGTGTAGGAAAAGCTTGTGTATAAATTTTCGCTGCTAATCCATCAGGTAATCCACGTGGAATGTTTTCATAGAAACCACCACCAGTGATATGATTCATTCCTTTAATTTGAACAGCTTTTTTCAAAGCAAGAATTGGTTTAACATATAATTGCGTTGGGGCTAAAAATGTTTCTAAGTACGTACGACCATCAAAATCGTCATTTAAATCAATACCAGATTCTTTAATTAATTTACGTACTAAGCTATAACCATTTGAATGTATTCCGTTAGAGGCTAAACCAATGATGGCTTGACCTTCTTGAATTGCTGATCCATCAATATAGTCGTCTTTCTCGACTGCTCCAACAGCAAATCCGGCAAGGTCATATTCACCTTCATGATACATTTCACCCATTTCAGCTGTTTCTCCACCAATAAGTGCAGTGTTAGTCTCTTCGCATCCATCACTTACACCTTTAACAATCTGTTCGATTACTTCTGGAACAACTTTGTTCGTTGCAATATAATCTAAGAAATATAATGGTTCAGCACCAGTAGTCAAAATATCATTTACACACATTGCTACTGCATCTATTCCGATTGTGTCGTGTTTATCATTATCAATAGCCAATTTCAATTTAGTACCAACACCATCTGTACCAGAAACTAGTACAGGCGCCTTCATATTTAATTGAGACAAATCAAAGGTAGCACCAAATCCACCTAAACCACCTAGTACCTCTTTACGCATTGTTCGTTTAACATGACTAGACATTCTCTCAACCGCTTCATAACCTGCATGAATATCAACACCTGATTGTTCATAAGCTTTAGACATGAATATTACCCTCTCTATCAAAGTAGTGTTTATGATTATTAATATAATCCTGTTGACGTTGACTTAAGTTCTTATAATATTTATCTTCGTAATCAAATAGTCCTGCTGGATAATCACCAGTAAAGCTCTCTACACATAAACCACTATACGGTGCGTCATAATTTAATCCAATCGATTCAATTAGACCGTCTACGCTTAAATAAGATAATGAGTCTGCACCAATATAATCACAAATTTCTTTAGGTGACTTACTTGCAGATATGAGTTCAGCAGTCGTTGAAACATCTATTCCGTAAAAGCTTGGGAACATAAATTCTGGAGAAGCGATTCTTACATGAACTTCTTTTGCTCCGGAGTCTTTTAACATTCTGACAATACGTTTACTCGTTGTTCCACGCACAATTGAATCATCAACTAAAACAATTCGTTTACCTTCTACGATATCCTTGACTGCCGATAATTTAACGCGGACACCTTGTTCTCTTAACTCTTGAGTAGGTTGGATAAATGTACGAGCTACGTATTGGTTCTTCACCAACCCCATTTCATAAGGTAGGTGGCTTTCTTCAGCATACCCACTTGCAGCTGATAATGATGAGTTGGGTACTCCAATAACCATATCTGCATTTGCAGGGCTTTCTTGTGCTAATTTTTTTCCAGATGCTTTACGAACAGCATGAACATTTTTGCCAGCAATAGTAGAATCAGGACGAGCGAAATAAATATATTCCATAGCTGAAATTGCTGTATTTGTATGACTCGTATATGATTTCACTTCAATACCTTCATTATTAATAACAACATATTCTCCGGCATGGATATCTTGCACGTATTCAGCACCTAATACATCAATGGCACATGTTTCACTAGCTAAGATGTACGTGTCATCTTGCATTTTACCTACTACCAGTGGACGGATAGCATTAGGATCTACTGCTCCATATAATGCATCTTTAGTAAGTATTGCAAATGTGAATCCGCCTTTAATTTGTCGCAAGCTCTCTTTTAACGCTTCTTCAAAAGTTGGTGCTTTACTTCTGCGTATTAAATGCATAATTACTTCAGTGTCAGATGAAGAATGGAAGATTGCACCATGTTTTTCCAAATATTGACGTAACGTCTGGGCATTAATTAAATTACCATTGTGGCAAATCGCAACGCTCATATCGTAAAAGTGATATAAAAATGGTTGTATATTTTCAATCCCTTTATTACCTGATGTGGCATAGCGAACATGGCCTATGGCGTTGTGTCCAGCTTTAAGTTGATCCATTTGATCACCTTTTATTGCTTCTGTTAACAATCCAAGACCACGTTCACCTTTTAAAACTTCTCCATCTGATACAACAATACCTGCACCTTCTTGACCACGATGTTGTAAACTGTGAAGTCCCATATAGGTTAATTGAGTGGCTTCTGAATGATTCCAAATGCCGAACACACCACATTCTTCGTTTAATCCACTGTAGTTAAACATTGTGCAATTGCTCCTTCCCAACTTTCTTTAATCTCTGAGACTTTTTCAACAATCGAACTTTGAGCATTAGTAACTTTAAATTCATCAACATCTGTTAATTGACCAATTTCTACAGCTCCCTCAATATTTAACGTCTGTCCATCTTTAACAGCAATAATATATCGACCTTGCGTTTCACTAAACAATTGTGCATCTGAAAGGTCAATTGAAGCTTCTAGTCCTAAACCATAATGAGCACTGATACGCGCTAAACTGATCAATAAACCACCTTTACCAACTGTTTGTACGTGAGAAGCAACGCCACTTCTAATCGCATTCTTGACTGCTTCTCCTTTATTAACTTCATCACTTAAATCAATCGTTTCAAATTCATGATTGACTTTACCGTATAATAATTTTTCAACTTGACTACCACCAAAGTCATCTCTTGTTTCACCAACTAAATATAATTTATGACCAGCTTCAGGATGGAAATCATTCAGATAATCAATATCCTCTATTAAACCAACCATTCCTACGACAGGCGTTGGGAAAATGGATGTACCACGTGTTTCGTTATAGAGTGATACGTTACCTGAAACAACCGGTGTTTTTAATACTTCACACGCTTCTGACATACCTTTCGTTGAATCAATTAACTGCTGATAGATTTCTTTCTTTTCAGGAGAGCCATAATTTAAGCAATCCGTCATAGCAAGTGGTGTTGCACCTACTGCTATTAAATTGCGATAGGCTTCAGCTACGACCATTTTTCCACCTTCATAAGGCTGATTAAACACATAACGCGCTTCACCATCAATTGTAGAGGCTACAGCTTTATTCGTACCTTCAACACGAACAACTGAAGATTGTAAACCTGGTTTAATGATAGTATTGGCACCAACTTGTTGATCATATTGTTCATACAAATAATGTTTTGAGGCAATCGTTGGATGTATTAGAAGTTTCTTGAATGTTTCTTCGACATTTATAGAACTATAGTCATTTTTAGATGTGTTATACTCTTTCACTTCACCTTCTAAAACATAGACCGGCGCTTCATCTGCAAGTGATTGAACCGGTATATCCGCGAATACTTCATCTTCATATTTAAGTACGAAGCGGTCAGTATTTGTTACTTCACCAATAACTGCACTATCAAGTTCATGTTTTTCAAATAAATCTAAGAATTTTTGTTCAGTACCTTTTTCAACTACTAATAACATTCTTTCTTGTGTTTCAGAAAGCATCATTTCATAAGGTGAAATACCTGGTTCTCGTGTAGGCACTTGATCTAAATGTAATTCAAGACCACTGCCACCTTTAGCTGCCATTTCTGATGATGAAGATGTTAAACCAGCGGCCCCCATATCTTGAATACCAACTAATTCGTCGAAAGTAATCGCTTCTAATGTGGCTTCCATTAATTTTTTACCTACAAAAGGGTCCCCAATTTGAACAGATGGTCTTTTACTTTCACTTTCTTCAGTTAACTCTTCAGATGCAAAAGTTGCACCATGAATACCATCACGGCCTGTTTTTAAACCTACATAAATGACTGAGTTACCTTCACCTTTAGCAGTCCCTTTTTGAATCATGTCATGATCAATAACACCTACACACATGGCATTAACTAATGGATTTCCATCGTAACGATCATCAAATTCAATTTCTCCAGCTGTTGTAGGTATACCGATACAATTTCCATAACCGCCAATACCACGTACTACACCTTTAAGTAAACGTTGGTTCTGTTTAACTGACAATTCACCGAAACGTAGACTGTTTAACAGATTGATTGGTCTAGCTCCAATTGATACGATATCTCTAATGATGCCACCTACACCAGTTGCAGCACCTTGATAAGGTTCGATAGCTGACGGATGGTTATGTGATTCAACTTTAAATACTACTGCTTGATTATCACCAATATCCACAACACCTGCGCCTTCACCTGGTCCCATTAAGACATGCTCACCAGTAGTTGGAAATTGTTTTAAGAATGGTTTAGAGTGCTTGTAAGAACAGTGCTCACTCCACATAACCGAGAAGATGCCTATCTCTGTAAAATTAGGTTCTCTTCCTAATATTTCACAAACTTTGTTATATTCTGCGTCACTTAAGCCCATATCTTGATATAATTTTTCAAACTTAATTTCTTCAATACTAGGTTCGATAAACTTAGACATTTTGTTCCCTCCAACTATTAACCATTGCTTCAAATAATTTCACGCCACTGTCAGTTCCAAGAATTTTTTCAAGCGCACGTTCAGGGTGTGGCATCATTCCGCAAACATTACCTGCTTTATTTACAATACCTGCAATATTTTCATGAGAGCCGTTTGGATTATCTTCATATGTTAAGATAATTTGATTATTTTCAACTAATTCGTTATATATGTCATCTGTGCAATAATAATGACCTTCGCCATGCGCTACTGGATAAACTACAATTTCATTTTCACCATACAAATTTGTAAAAGGAGTTTGATTATTAGCAATTTTTAGATTTTCATTTCTGCTAATAAATAAATGAGAATCATTATGGAGTAATGCACCAGGTAATAAACCAATCTCAGTGAGAATTTGGAATCCGTTACATACACCTAGAACGGGTTTGCCATCGTTAGCCAAGCGTTTTACTTCGTTAATTATTGGTGCTACACTCGCCATTGCACCTGAACGTAAATAGTCTCCAAATGAAAAACCACCAGGGATTAATACGCCATCATAACCTTCCAATGATGTCTCACGATAATCAACATAATCTGCTTGCGCACCTGACTTAATCGCTGCGTTGTACATATCTCTATCACAATTAGATCCAGGGAATACGAGAACTGCAAATTTCATTTTATGCATTCTCCTTTTCGTCAACGATTTTATAACTATATTCTTCAATTACAGTATTTGCGAATAACTTTTCGCTTAATGTCGTCACAATGTTATCGACCGCTTCATCCGTTGCTTCGTCAACCGTCATGTATAAAACTTTACCTACACGAATATCATTAACTTGTTTATAACCTAAGTCGTGAACAGCTCGATTTAGTGCTTGTCCTTGAGTATCTAACACCTGTGGTTGTAATGTAATGTGAAGTTCAATAGTTTTCATTATTTTAATTCCTCCAATTTATTTAAAAATGTTGTATATGTGTCAATAAGTGAACCTGTATCATTGCGATAGACGTCTTTATCAAAGTTAGAATCAGAATATTTATCCCAAATACGACATGTATCTGGAGAAATTTCATCAGCTAATAAAATTTTACCGTCAGAAGTTTTACCAAATTCAACTTTAAAATCAACTAATCTTAAATCCATCTCATCCATCAATTGAACTAATACTTTATTAATATCTTTAGCCATAGTTTTTAGTGTTTCAATTTCACTATCGCTCGCTATTTTTAAAAGTTTAACGTGATCATCCGTAATTAACGGGTCATTTAAGTCGTCATTTTTATAGAAAAATTCAACTAACGGTGCTTCGAATTCATAACCTTTGTTAAAACCTAAACGTTTCGTTATAGAACCTGTTGCTATGTTACGTACTACAACTTCTAGTGGAATGATTTTAACTTCTTCAACTAATTGTTCCGTTTCAGAAAGCTGCTTAATAAAATGACTCGCAATTCCATGCTGAGCTAAATAATCAAATATTATAGAGGTAATTTGATTATTTAATCGTCCTTTACCTTCCATTTTGTCTTTTTTTGCACCATTACCAGCCGTAACTTCATCTTTATACTCAACTCTCAATTGATCTACATTGTCTGTTGAGAAAATTCTTTTCGCTTTTCCTTCATATAATAGCGCCATTAACTATTCTCTCCCTTCAAACTGTTTGAGCATATCTTTCTCAGTTTCATCGACATTATTCGTTAAAATTGTCATATGCCCCATTTTACGATTAGGTTTACGTTCAGGTTTCCCATAAATATGAACATGCCATTCTGGATGATTAGCGAACTGATCTTCTAATAAATCTAAATCGCGACCCAACAAATTCATCATCACTGCAGGTTTTAAAATCTCAATTTCTTTTGGAAGATTTTGTCCAGTAACTGCTAATATATGTGTATCAAATTGTGAATAATCACAAGCTTCAATTGAATAATGTCCTGAATTGTGTGGACGTGGTGCAATTTCATTTACATATAAATGATTTGATTTATCGATGAAGAATTCGACTGTAAACGTACCTACAAAATGTACTTCATTAATAATTTTATTTACTTCATCTCTAGCTTCTTGTTCCTTATCACTTCTCGCAGGCACAATGGTTTTAAATAATATTTGATTTCGATGTTCATTTTCTTGAAGAGGGAAATACGTAATTTGTTTTTGGTTACCAATCGTAACAGTTAAAGAAACTTCGAGTGCAATATCAAGAAATTGTTCTGCTACACACTCTTGTTGTGAAATGAGATCTTTAGCTTCTTGAATGGATTCTTCATTTTTAACTAATACTTGTCCTTTACCGTCGTAACCACCAAAACGCGTTTTAACTATAAATGGATATCCTAATTGATTAATCACAACATTTAGGTCTTTTTCCTCTTTAATAGGTAAAAAAGGAACAATTTTAGATCCTGCTTGTTGTAATGTTTGTTTTTCAGTTAAACGATCTTGTAGTAATTGAATAGCTTGATAACCTTGAGGAATATTGAATTTTTGAGTTAGACGAATAAGTTGTTCAGCTGAAATATTTTCAAACTCATAAGTGATTACATCAGATTTCTCACCGAGTTCATGCAAAGCTTCTTCATCGTCATAAGCGGCAGTTATAAATTCGTGAGCTACTGATTTACACGGACTATCAGGGTTAGGGTCTAAACAAATGACTTTAAAACCCATTTTTTGAGCAGATTGAGCCATCATTTTACCTAATTGACCGCCTCCGATAATACCAATCGTGTCACCGAACTTTAATTTACTGAAGTTCATTTTGCATTTCACCAACTTTATCTACTAGACTTTGCTCATATTCATCTAAATGTTTACGAACTGATTCATTACTAATACTTAAAATTCTCGCAGCTAATATCCCAGCATTTTTTGCACCTGCATTACCTATTGCAGTTGTAGCCACCGGAATACCTCCTGGCATTTGAACAATCGATAGTAAAGAATCCAATCCTTTTAAACTTTTTGACTCAATCGGTACACCTATAACTGGTATTGTTGTCATTGATGCAACCATTCCTGGTAGATGTGCAGCACCACCTGCACCAGCAATAATGACATCGTATCCATGTTTTCTAGCTTGACTTGCAAATTCATACATTAATTTAGGCGTACGATGTGCCGAAACGACTTTCTTATCGTACGGTATTTCGAATTTATCTAACATCGCACAACTTTCTTGCATAACCTTCCAATCTGAAGAACTACCCATAATAACCGCTACTTTCACGTTGTACACCCTTTCAAAAGTTTGAAATTTAGTTACGATAAGTTGTATATTACAGATATAGCATAACAATCATGAGATGCTTTTTCAATCAAAAATCGAACTTTAACTTAATTTTTACTTTTAATTTACGTCTTTCAGCTATCGATTGACGTGACAGAAGATTTAAAGTTAAGGTATAAGTATGATTTAAACAAACAAGGAGGAATTTTTTGTGGTTGCAAAAATTTTAGATGGGAAACAAATTTCTAAGGACTACAGACAAGGTTTACAAAATCAAGTTGAAGCTTTAAAAGAAAAAGGTTACACACCAAAATTATCCGTAATCTTAGTAGGTAATGATGGTGCGAGTCAAAGCTATGTAAACTCTAAAAAGAAAGCTGCTGAAAAAATCGGTATGATTTCTGAAATTGTTCATTTAGATGAGGATACTTCTGAAGAAGATGTATTAAAAGAATTAGACCGTTTAAACAATGATGATTCAGTAAGTGGAATATTAGTTCAAGTACCTCTTCCTAAACAAGTAAGTGAACAAAAAATCTTAGAAGCGATTAATCCTGAAAAAGACGTTGATGGCTTCCACCCTTCAAATATCGGTAAGTTATATATTGATGAGCAAACTTTTGTTCCATGTACGCCACTAGGCATTATGGAAATTCTTAAACATGCTGATATTGATTTAGAAGGTAAAAATGCAGTTGTTATTGGTCGTAGCCATATTGTCGGTCAACCAGTATCAAAATTATTATTACAAGCTAACGCTACAGTAACTATTCTACATTCACGTACTAAAGACATGCATAGCCATTTGAAAGATGCTGATGTTATTGTCAGCGCAGTTGGTCAACCAGGTTTAGTAACTAAAGATGATGTAAAAGAAGGCGCTGTTATTGTTGACGTTGGTAACACTCCAGATGAGAATGGTAAATTAAAAGGTGACGTTGAATTTGAAGAAGTTAAAGAAGTTGCCGGTGCAATTACGCCAGTTCCAGGTGGCGTTGGCCCATTAACAATTACTATGGTGCTTAATAATACATTATTAGCTGAAAAAATGCGTCGTGGCATTAAATAATATAATTATTCTTACTTAAACTATATGTATGTTGAGAAACTCGTTTAAATTTCAATTAAATAAAGCGAAATAAAAGCACATAGATGATGTTTATTAAATATCATCTATGTGCTTTATTCATTTATAATTTATGGCTCTATAATAAATTGGACTGATGACTAA
>NZ_KV792234.1:0-14532 GCF_001808125.1 Staphylococcus sp. HMSC14D10
GAATTTCATAAAGAAATTCTACAAATAAAGCAAGCTGGGGTTACGAATTAATTTCTGTCCCGCTCCCTAGTAACTTACTTTTAATATCAGCACATTTGATCAATGATAGCATCGGCTTGTCGCTGATAGTCTAAGATGATATCAGCAGAATGACGTAGCTGTGATAATTCTTCTTTTGAGAGAGCTAATTCAATAATTCGGTCAGCACCATTTCCGTTAATAACGGTAGGTACACCGATATATACATCACTCAATCCATATTCACCTCCAACGTAACTTGAAACATTCATAATGATATTTTTATTAAATAAGATGGCTTCTACAATTCTAACTAGACTTAGTGATATTCCGAAATTGGTTGTGCCTTTTCGAACATAAATATCGTAACCAATTTGAGTTGTACGGTTGGAAATGGAAGTCTTAAATGCTTCTATATTCGCATTAGAAGGTAATAAATCTAACACCGGCTCACCTGCAATTTGTGCGTGTGACCATACTGCGACTTGTGAATCACCATGTTCACCAATAATAGGTGCATAGACTTGATTCGGTGCTACATCGAATTCTCGACTTAAAAAGAATTGGAAACGCGCAGTATCTAAAGAAGTGCCTGAACCAATGATTTTGTTTTTAGGAAAATTCGACACTCGTTTAACGACGTAACTCATAATGTCGACGGGATTGGAAGGTAATACAAAGTAGCCATCGAAACCACTATCTACAATACGTTGAATCATTGGTACAAAAATGTCTACATTATCTTCTAGTAGCTTAAGACGTGTTTCACCTTTAGCAAGTTTAGCACTTGCACAAATCACTACAATATCAGCGTCTTTACAGTCTTCATACTGTCCGACATGCACATTTACGAAGTTATCGCCAAATGGAGTCGCATGATTTAAATCCCACACATCTGCTTTAGCCTTATCCTCATCAATATCTATAATTGTCATCTCATCCACTAAACCTTTAGCTATGATTGCATGTGCAAACGCAGACCCTACATAGCCACTTCCAATAAGTACAATTTTATGACGTGCCATAAATCGTTGCCTCCTTTTATAATTTGAAAATTCAGATAATTTATATAAGGATAGCATGTTTTCCTTAAAATGAAAATATTGTTTAACGATAACAGTGTTAATTACTAAATGAATTGTCGTTTAAGGTTTATAATATAGACATGTATAGGAGGTCGTTTAAGCTATGAAAAAAAGTATGATAACCGTAGCAACATCTGCGATATTAGGAACATTAGCATTTATTAAAGTTAAAGAGAAACGCAGTTACAAAAGTTTTATAACTGAAAAATATATACGAATGTCTGGCATGAAAAAAACGTTTGAAAATGAAGCGGACGCGAAAAAAGCATTGGAAGAAACGAAAGAAATTACAGCTGGAAAATATGGTGGCACTAGTTATGAATTTAAACATGACGTTCGAACAAAAAGTTGGAATGGGTGCGTCACATATATTGTGAATGACCAACGTAACCATCAACAAAAAGTTGTTTTATATATTCATGGTGGTGCATGGTTCCAAGATCCACTAGATAATCATTTTAATTTTATAGATGAACTCGCAGGACAACTTGATGCGAAGGTCATTATGCCGATATATCCTAAAGTACCTCATCGTGATTATCGTACTACATTCGAATTATTAAAACTTATTTATGATAAACAAGCTGCCAAAGTTGAAAGCAGTGAACAGCTTATTGTGATGGGAGATTCTGCAGGCGGACAAATTGCATTGTCATTTGCCGAATATTTAAAAGCAGAAACTACACTTCCACAACCTGGACATATTGTAATGCTATCTCCAGTGTTAGATGGTACGTTAAGCAATCCAGATGCTAAAACGTATGAACGCATTGATCCAATGTTAGGTATAGAAGGTAGTAAATACTTTATAAAATTATGGGCTGGCCAATTACCTGTTGAGGACTATAGAATATCGCCAATTAACGGTGACTTAGAAGGATTAGGTCGATTATCCATTTTTATTGGTACTAAGGAAACGTTATACCCTGACGCTTTAAAATTATCCCAAATGCTTAATGATAAAGGTATTGAACATGATTTTATGCCAGGATATAATTTATTCCACATTTATCCTATCTTCCCATTACCAGAAAGACAGAAATTCTTTACACAACTTAAATCAATTATTCTATAAAAATTAAGCGCCGAGGACGAGATGATTACTAAAGTGACACGAAGAATTCACGAAGAATTCTGTGCCATTCAGGCTAGTCATCGTTCAATTCCTTGGCGCTACATTATTGATTACATTTCTTCAGGTTGTTTCTTAAGTGACAACATTAAAATTAAAATAAGAATTAATACGATTCCAATGACTTGGACTGATTGGAAAGTAACACCAAGCCATAATGCACTTGTAACAACTGCTATCACTGGTTCAATCGTACCTAATAACGTTGTCTCCTTAGGTGATAAGTATTTAAGACTATCTATAAATAGATAAAATGCGAAAGCAGTCCCAGCGATAATACCAAAAATTAAATAAATGATTGTAGATGCACTCATGTTGCTAAAGCTAACATCCCATATAGGATGCTTGAAACTCATTGCACAACCTGAAATAATCATTGCCCATCCTACGATTAGAATTGAAGGAAACTTTTCAAGTAAGCCTGTGGCATAAATCGTGTAAAACGCAAGTGCTAAGCCAGAGATGATTCCCCAGAACAAACTCGTAGGTGGTACGACTAAATGAGAGATAGATCCATTTGTTAAAAGTAAAAAAGTCCCAATTAGTGTCATTGTAATGGCTAAAATATCAAAAGGACGAAATACATCAAGATCACGTATGACGAACCAAATAATGATATAGACTGGTGCAATGTATTGGAGAAGTGTAGCTACTGCGACATTGCCGGTTGCGATGGATGCCATATAAGCGTATTGGACAAAAAGCATCCCGATTAAACTATATATAAACAAACTAACAATTGTTTTGGGCTTCTTAAAAACAATAAACATAGATTGCTTAGGATGTAATAGTTTGTACAGACTCAACAAGAAGATGCCACTTATTAGTAGGCGAGCAGTAACATACCAATCCACTTCAATATCTCGTTGATTAAAGAGTAAGTCGGAAACAGTCCCACCTAATCCCCATAAAGTAGCACCTATAATTGCAAATAATACTCCTTTTAATCTGTGTTGTGTGTGATTCATTGAATGCACCTCCATCTGTATTTTGTTTTATTATAAATCTCATAATATAATGTATATAAATTTGATAATACTCAAATAGCAATTAAAAGTAACAAGATATTGAGGTGATGCGATATGGTTTCCGAAATTATTATTAATGAAGACTTAGAAGAAAAGATTAATTATCCTGATCGACGTTGGCCGCATGTCATTCTACATACATCATTGAGTGAGACATTACTCGGATATATACCTTTACATTGGCATTATGCCTTGCAATTTATGTATGTCACAAACGGTGTGATTAAGGTAAAGTTAGCAGAAAATACATTGGAGATACATGAAGGGGAAGGATTATTTATTAATTCAAACGTTGTACATGAAATTCGTGACGCGAATGAAGGCGCGCGTTTCTATTGCTGGAACATTGGATTGCCCAATGTCACGGAATATATCAATTTTACTTATGTTAGTCGAATTGTTAATCAAGCACAGTCCATTCCATTTATTAAATTAATACCAAAAGATGAAGAAAATGTAAGTTTGTTACGGCGTATTGAGATAGTAGGACATATTTACTTATCACACAGAGATTATTATCAACTGCAAATTCTTAGCGAATTTTATCAATGTCTAAATCATCTTTTAAATATTTTTGATCAATATGAACAAATCAATCAATATTTCTTTGATCCAAGAGTTAAACAATGTATTGAATACTTACAAAGTCATTATCATAAAAAGGTGCAACTGAGTGAGTTAAGTCATATGGTTCATATGAGCGAAGCGGAGACGATTAAGTTGTTTAAACGATTTGCAGGGGACACGCCATTCAATTTCTTACAAAATTATCGACTAGAGCAGAGTGCTAAGCAACTCATGTATCATCATAAAAATGTGACTGAAGTGGCAATGGATTGTGGATTCTCAACTACAAGTTACTTTATACAAAATTTTAAACAGAAATATTCACTCACTCCTAAGCAATTTCAAATAAAATATGCAAAGTATTTAAAATAAAGTAGGTGCATAGTGTCATCAATCAGATGAGCTTGCACCTACTTTTTCAGTATCTGTATTTGAAATTGTATCATTTGTATTTGAAACGGTTTCTTCTTTGGCAACATCATCACTTGTTGCTGAAGCTTTATTTAACTTTGTATCATTTATGCCTTCGTTAGAATCTTTAGTAACACTATTAATGTGTTGATGGTCTGTGTCTAAAACTGAACTACTCATATCATTGCCTTGTAAGCTACCCACAAGAATCAATACCAAATAGCTTGAACAAACTAATAATACCATTGCTAAATATATGCTAATTGCTATCTTAACAGGTTTAGTCAAAGGTTTACCCATCAGTATCCTCCTAAAGTTGTATCTTTAATTACCTCTAAATTAACATCAGAATTTTAATCTAATGTAAATGCGACGTAAATATTTGATAATTTCTCAAATAACTAGAACTAAATTTAAATTTTAGAAATATATTTTTAAATTCATTCTTTATTTATAAAAGTAAAATATTGAATATTTCTAAAAAAATTAATCTTTGTTAATATAATTTTACATTAGATTTACAATGTTAAAACTGACTAAATACGCACATGATAGCATACCCTTATTAGAAGTAATAATTTATTTATTATGTTCATATGAAGCAAGAGCGTTTGGATTTATTAGTCACTTCTATAGAAAATGTTTAAAGACATTTTTGATATACATAGCAATGAAATACGTATTTAGACAACTTAATATTAAAACAATTAAAGAGAGGTACTACACTGTGATTCTCATTATAATTTGTATCGCATTGATTTTATGGCTTGGTATTAAAGAGAAGAATCGCCATACTAATCGACTCAATAAGATTCCAATTAGAATCAACATAAATGGTATTCGTGGTAAATCAACGATTACGAGAATGATTTATAGCGTATTAAGAGAAGACCATTATCATGTTATTGGTAAAACCACTGGCACAGATGCTCGAATGTTGTATTGGTTTACTGACAAGGAATACCCCGTTATTAGAAAACCACAAGGCGCGAATATTGGTGAACAACGTGACATTGTGCGTAAAGTTTTTAAACAAAAAGCTGACTCTTTAGTTAATGAATGTATGGCAGTTAATCCAGACTATCAATTTACTTTTCAAAAAGATTTAGTTAAAGCCAATATAGGCGTTATCGTCAATGTCATGGAAGACCACATGGACGTGCTTGGACCTACACTTCAAGATGTTGCTCAAGCGTTTACTGCAACAATTCCTTACAAAGGGACTTTAGTTGTTATGAAAGACGACTATACGAAATTCTTCGCAAAAGAAGCTAAGAAACGTAAAACAAAGTTAATTGTCGTAGATAAAGATGAAGTTCCAGAATCATATTTAAGAAAGTTTCCATATCTCGTCTTCCCAGATAATGTTGCTATTGCATTAGGCGTTGCAGAAGCTGTTGGCGTTGATAAGGAAACTGCATTGAGAGGCATGTTAAATGCACCACCTGATCCTGGTGCGGTTGAAATCAAATACTTTAATGCAAATCGCACACGAAATGTATTTGTTAATGCATTTGCTGCTAATGAACCTCAATCGACAAAAGCTATTTTAAACAAAGTTGAATCTTATAACTATCCATATACGAAAAAAGTAGTGATTTTAAATTGTCGTTCAGATAGGGTAGATAGAACGCGTCAATTTGTTGAAAATTTTATTGATGATGTAGACTTTGACACACTCATTTGTACAGGTAAAAGTACACAAATGGTGACAGACTTAATGCAACACTTACCTGATAAAAAATATCTTAATTTTGAAAACCGTGAGTTCCCAGAAATTGAGAAAGCTATTTTGCAAGAGTCACAAAACGCACTCATATTCTGTGTAGGAAATATTCATGGTCCAGGTGGTAGAATAGCAGAATTTATAGAAGGGATAGAATAAAATGATAGGTTCAGAATTATACTTCTCCCTATTTGTCGGTATTGTATTAAGTTTAATATTTGCCGAGAAATTTGGGATTAATCCAGCAGGACTCGTTGTACCGGGTTATTTAGCACTTATATTCGATCAACCCATCATGTTGTTATCTGTGTTAGTCATTAGTTGTTTAACATTTTTCATAGTTACATATGGTATTAGTAGATGGGTTATTTTGTACGGAAGAAGAAAATTTGCGGCGATGATTTTAACTGGGATGGTACTTAAATTCCTGTTCGACTTGATTTATCCATTGACGCCATTTGAAATGGTTGAAGTGTCTGGTATTGGTGTCGTTATTCCTGGAATCATTGCGAATACAATTCAAAAGCAAGGTGTCGTGATTACGTTATCATCAACGATGTTACTTACATGTATCACGTATGTCATCTTATTCTTATATAGCTTTATTAATTAATCGCGAGCAAGGAGCGCAGAGTAATGAAAAAGAAAAAACGGTTATCAGCGAGCGAATGGTTACTTAAGCAATCGAAACGTCACAAACGTTTCAATTTTAGCTATACACTTATCGTTTTAATTGTGGCACTTGTACTTCTAGTATTCGCTATTAGAGCTGTAAAAGTTGAGCCAGTCGAGGCAATGCCAAGCTCAGGTAATGATTATATTCGTAGTACATATTTAGGTAATATCACATTGAATAAACATTTTCGACAAATGGATCTTAACGAAGTGTTTAAAGGGTTAAAGCAACCACTTCAACAAAGTGACTTTTCAACTGCTTCACTTCTAGTGAGCCATTTCTCAAATGATCCTAAAACGAATATTAAGAAGAATATTGAGAATATTATGTTCTTGAAAAAAGAAAATGTTAAAAGTGTCAATTTAATTAATAATACGATTGATAACGTGCAAGCCCAAGATTTAAGTAAACAAGTGGAAGCACAAACGGATTATAACTTTATGACTGGTAATGGCTCTAACCCAATTAATAGTAAGACGGTGCAACAAACGGTTAAAGGTAAAAAAATAGCTAACGTGTCATTCACTGACGTAGGTTCAAACTATGAAGATCCAATTAAAAATACAACATCTATTAGTTTAGACCCAAAAATATTTGTTCCATTAATCAAAAACTTAAAAGAAAATAACGATTTAGTTGTCGTAAACGTGGATTGGGGTATTACCAATGAACGTAGTGTGACGGATCGTCAAAAAGAATACGCACATGCGCTAGTGAAATCCGGTGCAGATGTAATCATTGGTCATAACTCAGTTGTCCAAAAAGTTGAAAAATATAAAAATGCAACTATCTTCTATAGTTTAGGTAATTTAACATCAGATTCATTCTTATCTAAAAACCAAAAAGGTATGGTAGTTCAGCACGATTGGAATGGGCAGAATAATAAATTTAGCATTACACCTGTACGTGGTGCAGATGGCAAAATAACGAAAGACAACATGAATAAGATGGAGGCACAACGTTATTACAATAATATAAATGATAAATCAATTCACCTTAAAGAGGAGAATGGAGGATATACCTTTGAATATTAAAAAACATTGGTTAGGTATTGTAACAACGCTCATTATAATTGCAATTCTATTGATGGTGACGTTTGCCAAAGCGAACGAAGGCCTTGATAACTATGAGAAAAATGAATTAAAAGATGCAACGGAGCAATATTTATCTAAAGGGGCCAGTTAGTATGAATATTTATAGTAAAGTGACATTATCAGTCATTTTAGTTATCACCATTTTAATATCATTTGTCTTTTACTACTTTAATAAAGAAGACAGACCTGATAAAGATACATTATTCGAAAATAAAATTGCAGATCATAAATCATCTGGCAGTAATAAAAAATATGGCGTAGCATCTAATAATGCGATTGCCACGCGTGTCGGTAATAAAATTATTGAAGATGGTGGTAATGCAGTAGACGCAGCTATGGGTGTTTCTTATGCGCTAGCGGTAACAGAACCGCATTCGTCAGGTTTAGGTGGCGGTGGTGCCACGCTTACATATAACGGTAATGAAGGCGAAGAACCAAAGATGTACGAATATAAAACGCTATCTTCTTATAATTATAAGAAAGGCGATGAAATTGGTACACCTGGATTTGTGCAAGGTATGCATGATATGCATCAACGAGAAGGTAAAATGGATGAGAAGAAAATTTTTAGTTACGTAGTGCCATTAGCCGAAGATGGCTTCGAAGTTGATTCAGAATTAGAGCGTAGTTTGAAAATCTACGGTTCTGATATCGATCGAAATTCATCTTTCTTCAAAGGGAAACGTACAGTACGTGAAGGCGATGTAGTTAAACAGCCCGCTTTAGCTAAAACACTTAAAGGTATTAGAGATAAGGGGCCTAAATATTTCTATAAGGATATTGCTAAGAGTGTATCTAAACAAATCGATAGTGAATTAGTTGAGAAAGACTTTTCAACATTTAAAACTGAAGAAAAGAAACCAGTATCAACTAAATATTTAAATAATACAATATACTCTGCATCAAATCCTTTAGGTGGGGTTTTAATGTTACAAGGTTTAAAAATTGATGAAAGTGCCAATACAAATAATGATAGAACAGATTATATCAATGGCATTATTAAATCACGTGATGTAATGTACCGAAATAGAGATATTGTTAATGGTCAGGAAGCGAATAACGACTCACACTTATCGGAAAATTATTTATTAGACAATTTAAATAATGTAAATAGTGGCGGTAATGAAATGAATAGTGATTTTGATACGTCATTAGATACGACGAGTACAACTCATTTTGTTGTCATTGATAAGAATGGTAAGCTTGCTAGTACTACAAATACGTTATCTAGTTTCTTTGGTTCAGGTAAATTTGTTAAACAAGGTTTCTATATGAACAACTCTTTAACAAACTTCTCAAGTGATCCTAATAGTCCAAACTATGGTGGAAAACATAAAGCACCACGTTCTTATACATCACCATCCATTGTTGTTGGTCCGGATTTCTATATGGGTATTGGTACACCAGGTGGAAACAAAATTCCTACCACCTTAAATGAAGTGTTGATTGACTATTTAAGAGGTGACGGTTCCCTACAAGAATCTATTGATAAACCACGTTTTTATAACGATGGTGGTACAGTTTATTATGAGAATGCGACAAGTGATGAAGATATCAATACATTCAAGAGTATGGGATATGGTGTTAAAGAAAAACGTAATGACGCAAACTTTGGTAGTGTTCAAGGTGCAATATATAATAAAAATGATCAAACTGTTGAAATCGGTCAAGATGTTGGTAATAGATAATGATTTGGTAAAAGCAAAATAATATTTTTGAGAGGCTGGGACAAAATAAAATGTCTCAGCCTACTTTATTATTTTGTCAGTAGATGACTGATTTGAAAATGCGCTTGAATAAAGCTTTTTTCAAACCTAGTCATCTTTGACGGGGTAGGACAACGAAATAAATTTTGAGAAAATGTTATTTCTGTCCAACACCTTTTTCTAAATAGGAATAAAGGGAAAAGAATTGAAATCATAGTTTACTATTGAAATTATCATTAAAATCGATATGATAAATATATAGGTTATAGAATTTAATATTAAAATTATATAAAATAAATATATATTGAATTGTTTACATGATATGTAAGATGAGCGCCTCTTATAATGATGGACAAGGTGGAATGGTTATGGAAGATGTAGTATTAGGAATAGACTTAGGTACGAGTGCAGTTAAAATAATAGCTGTTAATCGACAAGGAGAAGTAATTGCTTCAACGAGTGAACCTTTAACGTTGATACAAGATCGTGCCGGTTATAGTGAGCAAGATCCTGAAGAATGGTTTAAAGTGGTTAAGAAAGGTATTAAATATATTAATGAAGTGCCTATAATGGTGAATTATACTGTCAAAGGGATCTCGTTCTCAGGACAAATGCATGGTTTAGTGCCATTGAATAGCGAACATAAACCTGTACGTCATGCCATTCTATGGAATGATACCCGTAACTCTGAACAATGTGCGCAAATCAAAGAAGTATATGGTGAAAGATTGAATGGCAATCCTATTCTTGAAGGATTCACACTTCCAAAAATGCTTTGGATGAAACAAAATGAGCCATCACTTTGGGAACAAGTAAGTGTCTTCGTATTGCCTAAGGATTACGTACGCTATTGTTTAACAGGTCATATTCACATGGAATATTCTGATGCAGCCAGCACATTACTATTAAGTCCAAAAACACATGATTGGACTAGAGATGTAGGTGAACGATTAGGCATCGGAGATATTTATCCACCTTTAGTACGTTCAACAGAGGAAGTTGGAGTAGTTCGTTCAGAATTAGAACAAGAGCTTGGTTTCAAAGCTCCTGTAAAGGTTTATGCTGGTGGTGGAGATAACGCATGTGGTGCCATTGGTGCAGGAATCATTAATGGTAACGATACGCTTTGTAGTATCGGGACATCAGGTGTCGTACTCAATGTTGAAAGCGAAGGCTACACTGAATACAAGAACAACATACATTTCTTTGATCATAGCGTTCCACAAACATTCTATGCTATGGGCGTAACCTTAGCAGCAGGTTACAGTTTAAATTGGCTTAAACAAACGTTCTTTGAACATGAAAGCTTTGACGATATCGTTAAACAAGCAAGTATCTCAACAATTGGTTCTAACCACTTATTATTCGCACCTTATTTATCAGGCGAACGTACTCCACATGGAGATGCTTTTATAAGAGGCAGTTTTATTGGTATTAGTGGTAGCCATAATAAGGCAGATTTTGCTAGAGCAGTATTAGAGGGTATTACCTTCTCTTTATATGACTCTATACAATTAATGCGAGAAGCTGGTAAAGAGATTACGCATATTACTTCAATTGGTGGCGGTGCAAAAAGTTCATTTTGGTTGCAGATGCAAGCAGATATCTTTAATGCTACAATAAGAAAGTTAAAACACGAAGAGGGTCCTAGTATGGGCGCTGCGATGATTGCAGCATATGGACTGCAATGGTTCGAAAGTTTCGATGAATGTGTAGATAAGTTTATAGATATTGCTCAAACATTTGAACCAGACGCTAAAAGACACGCACAATATGAAGCATATTATAAAGTATATAAAGATATTTACCGTCATACGCATCAATTAACTGAAGCATTATTAAAAATTGAAGATTAATTGAATGATAATAAACTGGAGCAGCAATGGTTGTTCCAGTTTATTATGTTAAAAACTAAATCATTTTAATTTTGCAACAATTTCAAATGTGAGCACTTTGTTATGTAAAGGTTAGTTGTCACGTTAAAGTGAAAATATCAACAAAGAAATGTATACAATTTACCCGAAATTTCAAATAATAAATACGCTGTTGAAAAGGTTTACAAAGCAGTTTTTATTAGTGTGAAATAACACATATTATTTATTTCTTTTCAAAAAATTTAAAACTAAAAGTATTTTAACCTCAAAAAGTCTCTAAATGTGATTTATTTCACAATTTTATTTTTTTGTCATTGAATATGTCTTGAAATCGTTTTCTTCACGTTGTAGTATGACTATGGTAGTTAAATAAATAGAAAGAGGTTTTGGGGAATGAATATCATTTTAGGAGTAGGAACACTCGTATTAGTGCTTATCGTTATGACGCTATTCTTAAACTTTGCGCCATACGGTAAACAAGGACTACAAGCTTTATCAGGAGCTGCTTGTGCAACTTTCTTACCACAAGCATTCCTAAGTTACGCTATTGGTGGCGTATTCCATATCGAGTTTTTACAAACAATAGGAGATTTGGCAGGAAGCCTTGCAGGTGTTGCAGTAGGTATCTTAACTGGCTTGAAAATGGGCATCTCACCTGTTTTTGCAGTAATCATAGGACTAGTATTACACGACTTTAAATTATTACCAGCATTTATAGCAGCGTATATTATTTCATTCGGTATTAAATTTATCGAGAAAAAAGTCCCAGAAGGGTTGGACTTAATTGCTGTGATTTTAATTGCTCCAGCACTTGTATTTGGCTTAGCTACAGTTATTAGCCCAGGGGTTATGGCTGTATTAACTCAAATCGGTGGTGCAGTTACATCAGTAGGAGACAGCAATCCATACGCATTAGCAATTATTTTAGGATTAGTAATTCCAGTAACGGGTATGACACCACTAAGTTCAATGGTATTAACTAGCTTATTAGGACTAACTGGTATACCAATGGCTATCGGTGCTTTAACATGTACTGGTTCATCATTTGTTAACTATGTATTATTTAGCAGACTTAATATTGGCGGAAGTAAATCAAAAGCATTCGCAGTATTTGTTGAACCATTAACACAAATCGATTTAATCGCAAAATACCCTCTACAATTATATGGTACGAACGCAATTATCGGTGTTGTAAACGCTTGTATTGTTACATTCAGCGGACTCGTAATCGGTGTTAAAGGTATGGCAACACCAATTGCAGGTGCAATCGTCTTATTCGGATTTAACGATGCTACAAAATCAATAATTACAATCATCGTCGTTGCAGTTGTAAGTGTGGTATTAGCATTTATCTTCAGTACGTTAATTAAAAAATTCAACCTAATGAATATGAGCATAAAATTGCCTAGTAAACAGAAACAACCTAAGGAGAGTGTTTAATTATGGCTACTAAAAAAAGCTACGATTATCAAAGTGCATTTGATATTATTGGCCCTGTAATGATGGGACCTTCAAGTTCTCATACAGCAGGTGCAGTTAAAATTGGCAACGCTGCTTATGCAGTATTAGGTGGTATGCAGCCAGATAAATTAACAATTCATTATTACGAATCCTTTGCTCAAACTCATCAAGGACACGGTACAGATTTAGCTATCGTTGGTGGTGCAATGGGCTATAGCACATTCGATAGTCGTATTAAGAGTTCATTAGCAATCGCTAAAGATCAAAATATTGAAGTAAATATTATCGAAGAAGAAGGCGACAGTATTGGTGAGCATCCTAACTGTGCGTATCTTGTTGCAGAAGGAAATGGTCGTCACATCGAAGTAATTGGTAACTCAATTGGTGGCGGTACGATTAAATTAAAACGTATCAGTGTAGAAGGACTAGACATTGATTTTAACTATGGTTTACCTATCTTAGAAATGGATGGAGCGGCAAATAAATCAGAAGTTAATCACTTTATCAATGATGTGAATGAACTTGGTGCAGACATTAAAGAGGAAATGACACAAACGGGCGATAATTTTAGTTTAGCAGTATTACCACTGAACAAAGCATTATCTGAATCAACGTTAGATCAAATTAAAGAAAAATATAGTCACTTAAATATATCCTATATTAAATAGAGGGGGATTAAAGATGTTTGATTCAATTAGAGAAACTATAGACTACGCAGTCGAAAATAAAATGTCTTTTGCAGATATTATGATTCAAGAAGAGATGGAACTTTCAGGCAAGACGCGTGACGAAGTTAGAGAAACAATGAAACAAAATTTAGACGTCATGAGAGATGCCGTAATTAAAGGATCAACTGGCGAAGGTGTTAAAAGTGTAACAGGTTATACTGGCCAAGATGCCATTAAACTTGCTAAATATAACGAGAATAATCATGCCTTATCAGGACATGAAATGGTTGAAGCAGTTAAAGGTGCGGTTGCTACTAATGAAGTAAACGCAGCTATGGGTATCATTTGTGCAACTCCAACAGCTGGATCCTCCGGAACGATTCCGGGCGTATTATTTAAATTAGAAAAAACACATGACCTTACAGAAGAACAAATGATTGATTTCTTATTCGTTTCATCATTATTTGGTCGCGTTGTTGCTAACAATGCAAGTGTTGCAGGTGCTACAGGAGGTTGCCAAGCAGAAGTAGGTTCAGCTTCAGCAATGGCAGCAGCTGCTGCAGTATCAATCTTCGGTGGCGAACCGGAAGCATCTGGACACGCTATGGCATTAGCGATTAGTAATTTACTTGGTCTAGTTTGTGATCCAGTAGCAGGTTTAGTAGAGATTCCATGTGTAATGCGTAATGCAATTGGTTCTGGTAATGCATTAATTTCTGCAGACTTAGCATTAGCTGGTGTTGAAAGTAGAATTCCAGTAGATGAAGTTATTGAAGCTATGGATAAAGTAGGACGTGGCTTACCAGCTGAATTAAGAGAAACAGGACTTGGTGGTTTAGCAGGTACACCAACAGGAGAAGCAATTAAACGTAAAATCTTTGGTGAAGCTGAAGTTAATAGCTTTTCATAATATAATTGAAATTAGAAGCCATTCTTGAATGTCAATATGACATTTAAGAACGGCTTTTTTAATACTTATGACAGATTTATCATTTTGGCAGTAGCTATCTGGTTTGAAAATGCACTTGAATCAAGTATTTTCAAATCTAGTCGGGCCCCAGCAAAGAGAAATTCATAAAGAAATTC
>NZ_KV792235.1:0-2486 GCF_001808125.1 Staphylococcus sp. HMSC14D10
TTGGACTCATCAGTCCGATTTGACGTAGAGCCAATAATCAACATAAGAGTCGCGCAACGTCATTCGTTATTACTCATCAGTGCTACTTACTTAAATGTATAAGCTCTTAAATCTACAAATAACATGTTATTTGTAGTATTGGGCAACATCGCTACGTAATAATCTTCAGACTTCTTCAATAAAATTTAATACACTGTTTCAATAATTAATAAATAAATAAGCTTCTCCTTCCTCTTCTCTTATTTAAGAGAAGGAGTGGTTTAGAGTGTGGGAAGTATAATAAGTGTGTGAGTCTATTAGTGTCTCATGCACTTATTTTATTTATCTATGTTAGTTTTGTACATAAACATGGAATTGGAACTTTAATTTTTGTATTGGTATAGTATAATATAAAGGTATTTTATAGGACTGGATTGTTTCGAATGATGTGAATTGTTCGAAACTTCATTTTTTTAATTATAGAGTGCAAAATATAAGGAATTAGACTGAAGGCACTCTAAAATATAGAGTAAGTTGTCGGAAGTAGAAAGGATGAGTCGCTTGATACGAATGAGTGTATTGGCGAGTGGTAGTACGGGGAATGCCACTTATGTTGAAAGTGATAAGGGCAGTCTATTAGTAGATGTTGGACTCACTGGCAAGAAAATGGAAGATTTATTTAGCCAAATTGATAGAAATATAAAAGATTTAAACGGCATTCTAGTTACTCATGAACATAGTGATCATATTAAAGGATTAGGTGTGCTTGCGCGTAAATATGGTTTGCCGATTTATGCGAATGAGAACACTTGGAAAGCAATTGAGAAGAAAGATAGTAAAATTCCAATGGATCAAAAATTCATATTCAATCCTTATGAAACAAAATCTATTGCAGGTTTTGATATTGAATCATTTAATGTATCTCATGATGCAATTGATCCACAGTTTTATATTTTCCACAATAACTATAAGAAATTTACGATGATTACAGATACAGGCTATGTGTCAGATAGAATGAAAGGTATGATTCAAGGCAGTGATGCCTTTATGTTTGAGAGTAATCATGATGTGGATATGTTACGCATGTGTCGTTATCCTTGGAAGACGAAGCAACGTATTTTAAGCGATATGGGACATGTGTCTAATGAAGATGCAGGATTAGCGATGACTGATGTCATTACAGGTAATACGAAGCGCATTTATCTTTCACATTTATCACAAGATAACAACATGAAAGATTTAGCACGTATGAGCGTTAGTCAGGTGCTAAATGAACACGATATAGATACTGAAAAAGAAGTGCTATTATGTGATACAGATAAAGCACAAGCTACACCGATATATACATTGTAATTATTTAGACGAACGACCTACTTACAAAATTAGTATTTGTGAGTAGGTTGTTTTTTAATTTATTGAGTTAATTATCTAATAATTTGGACTATACATGATTATTCAAAAGGAACCTTATAATAACAATATTTAGCCTGAATCTGTGAATAAATATTTAAGACTTACTTAAAGTTATCCCCAAAATTGAATGAAGTTATCCACTTTTGTGTATAATACACACAGAAATACTCACATTATTCACAGACTTATCCACATATATACAAGGGTAGTCACATAAAATGGGGATACTTTTTAAAAATATAGCTTAATTCGTATACATTACTGTTATAATTAGAGGGAATTCTGTTAACAAGTTGATAACTTGTGGATAAGTAGGATAACTATTAATATCTATGGAGGATTTTATGAAGATAACAATCTTAGCTGTGGGTAAATTAAAAGAAAAATATTGGAAACAAGCTATATCAGAATATGAAAAAAGACTAGGTGCTTATTCCAAAATTGAAATTATTGAAGTACCCGATGAAAAAGCACCTGAAAACATGAGCGATAAAGAAATTGAACAAGTGAAAGAAAAAGAAGGACATCGACTACTAGCTAAAATCAAACCTCAAGCAACAGTCATCACTTTAGAAATTCAAGGAAAAATGTTGTCCTCAGAAGGATTGGCTGAGGAAATGCAACGACGCATGACACAAGGACAAAGTGATTTCGTCTTTGTCATTGGCGGATCAAATGGATTGCATGAAGACGTCTTAAAACGCAGCAACTACGCACTTTCATTCAGCAAAATGACATTTCCACATCAAATGATGCGCGTCGTCTTAATAGAACAAGTATATAGAGCATTTAAGATCATGCGAGGCGAAGCTTATCATAAATAAAACTAAAAATTAGGTTGTGTATAATTTAAAAAGTTAATGAGATGTGGAGGGATTACATATATGAAATATTGGATTATACCTTGCAATATCATATGATGTTTATAGAGTGTTTAATAAATCACTTTCAACTATTGATGATCTAGAATATATAATAAACGGTTCTGTTGCAAAGTTAGAAAAATATAGCTAATTACTATTTTATCATGTCGTTGTTCCCTTAACTGGCTAACATATGCCTAATTTCGTGGCATGGCGAAAATCCGTAGATCT
>NZ_KV792236.1:0-43953 GCF_001808125.1 Staphylococcus sp. HMSC14D10
ATTTTTAGTCATCAGTCCAATTTATTATAGAGCCGAAATTACTCGGCGATTTCCAATGCAATTTCCATCATTTGAGTAAATGAATTTTGTCTTTCTTCAGCTGTAGTTGCTTCGTCTTTTAGAATATGGTCACTAACTGTAAAAATACCTAACGCTTTTTTACTAGCATTAATTGCATTCAAGTATAAACCTGCTGATTCCATTTCTATACCCAATATTCCCATTTTTTGCCAATTATCATTGAATGTTTTATCAGCATTGTAGAATGTATCTGAAGATAAAACATTACCTACATGGCTTACTGCTCCTATTTCATCTGCTACATTTTTAGCTTTAGTGATGAGATCATAGTCAGCTATTGGAGCAAAGTGACCAGGTATATTAAATTGATCAACATAATTAGAATTTGTAGATGCTGCTTGAGCAATAATGACATCATATAAATTTACATTCTCTTGTAATGCGCCACATGAACCTACGCGAATAATAGTATCAACATCAAAGAAATTATATAACTCATAAGAATAAATACCAATACTTGGTATTCCCATCCCTGATCCCATTACAGAAACTTCTTTTCCTTTATATGTACCTGTGTAACCAAACATATTTCTAACTTCATTAAATTGTTCAACATTTTCTAAAAAGTTATCAGCAATATATTTTGCACGTAATGGATCGCCAGGCATTAAAACAGTCTTTGCGATTTTTGTTCCATTAGGTTGAATATGAGGTGTGCCATTTGTCATTAATATCTTCTCCTTATCATGATTGTTAAGATTAAGATAACATTTGTTTAACTTTTTTGCGAATTTTTGTACTATAGAAATGAGAGGACTATATTAATTTAAATAGTTAATATTCCAGTTAGATGGAATATCATTTAAATTTAACAACATATTGGAGGAAACTACTATGAATTATGCTAAATTTATTGATCACACATTATTGAAACCGGAATCTACACGTCAACAAATCGATCAAATTATTGATGAAGCCAAAGAGTATAACTTTAAATCTATTTGTGTAAATCCTACACATGTAAAATATGCAGCAGAACGATTAAATGATTCTGATGTATTGGTTTGTACCGTTATAGGTTTCCCACTTGGTGCTACTACAACTGCTACTAAAATCTTTGAAACTGAAGATGCCATTAAAAATGGCGCATCTGAAATTGATATGGTTATCAATATCGGCGCACTTAAAGATGGAAGATTTGAAGAAGTTCAAAAAGACATTGAGGGCGTAGTTGGAGCAGCAAATGAAAAAACAGTAAAAGTGATTATTGAAACTGTGCTTTTATCAGATGAAGAAAAAGTTAAAGCAAGTGAATTAGCGAAAGCAGCAGGTGCTGATTTCGTTAAAACATCAACTGGTTTTGCTGGGGGAGGCGCTACACCTGAAGATGTGAAATTAATGAAAGATACAGTGGGAGACGAATTAGAAGTTAAAGCATCAGGTGGCGTTCGCAGTTTGGAAGATTTCAATAAAATGATTGATGCAGGTGCTACGCGTATAGGTGCGAGTGCAGGTGTTCAAATTATTCAAGGCTTAGAGTCAGATTCTGATTATTAATAATGCAATTAACGTAACAGCACATAGATACAACAGCTTATTTTGAGAGGGGTTCAGAATTATGAGAATGGTAGATATTATTGAAAAAAAACGCGATGGTAAATCATTATCAAAAGAAGAAATTGAATTCTTTACCAAAGGTTACACGAATGGGGATATCCCGGATTATCAGGCATCGAGTTTAGCTATGGCTATCTTTTTCCAAGATATGAATGACGAAGAGCGCGCAGCATTAACTATGGCAATGGTTAATTCAGGTGATGTGATTGACTTATCAAAAATCAATGGTATTAAAGTTGATAAGCACTCAACAGGAGGCGTTGGTGATACAACTACATTAGTATTAGCGCCTCTAGTGGCAGCAGTGGGTGTCCCAGTAGCCAAAATGAGTGGTCGTGGCTTAGGACATACGGGTGGAACAATTGATAAATTAGAATCAATAAAAGGATTCCACGTTGAAATCTCTGAAGAGGATTTCATTAAACTTGTTAATGAAAATCAAGTAGCTGTTATTGGACAGTCAGGTAATTTAACTCCAGCTGATAAGAAACTTTATGCATTGAGAGATGTAACAGGGACAGTTAACTCAATTCCTTTAATTGCATCATCTATTATGAGTAAAAAAATTGCTGCGGGTGCTGATGCTATCGTCTTAGATGTTAAAACTGGTAATGGTGCTTTCATGAAAACATTAGAGGACGCTGAAGCGTTAGCTCATGCTATGGTTAGTATAGGGAATAATGTAGGTAGAAATACAATGGCTATTATTTCTGACATGAGCCAACCACTTGGTCGAGCGATTGGTAATGCTTTAGAATTAAAAGAAGCTATTGATACATTAAATGGTAAAGGACCAGAAGATTTAACTGAACTTGTATTAACACTCGGTTCTCAAATGGTAGTTCTAGCTAATAGAGCAAAAACACTTGAGGAAGCACGTCAATTATTAAATGAAGCAATTGAAAATGGTTCAGCTTTAGAAAAATTTAAAACATTTTTAGAGAATCAAGGTGGCGATGCCTCAGTAGTTGATGCGCCTGAACTATTACCAACAGCAACATATCAAATCGAGTATAAAGCTCAATCAAGTGGCGTAGTTTCAGAACTTATTGCTAATGAAATTGGTGTTGCTTCAATGATGTTAGGTGCAGGGAGACAAACTAAAGAGGATGAAATAGATTTAAGTGTTGGGATTGTATTAAACAAGAAAGTAGGAGACGTTGTTAAAGAGGGAGAATCTTTATTAACCATTCACAGTAATCGTGAAAATGTTGACGACGTTATTAAGAAACTTGATGAAAGTATTGAAATTCAAGCACAAGCAACAACACCAACATTAATTCATAAAATAATTACAGAGTAGGAGGGAGTGTTAAATATGACTACACCATTCAAAAGAGTACATTTAATTGTTATGGATTCAGTAGGTATCGGAGAAGCGCCTGATGCTGCAGCTTTCAATGATGAAGGATCTCATACATTAAAGCATACATTAGAAGGATTTAACCAAACGCTACCTAATTTGGAAAAATTAGGATTGGGTAATATTGAAGAATTACCTGTTGTCAATAAAGTTGAACAACCAGGTGCTTTCTATACTAAACTTAGTGAAGCTTCAGTGGGTAAAGATACCATGACAGGACATTGGGAAATCATGGGCTTAAATATTATGCAACCATTTAAAGTATATCCAAACGGATTTCCTGATGAGTTAATTCAAGAGATTGAAGAAATGACAGGTCGTAAAGTTATAGCAAATAAGCCCGCTTCAGGGACAGCCATTATTGATGAATTAGGTGAGCATCAAATGAAAACTGGGGACTTAATCGTCTATACTAGCGCTGACCCAGTACTTCAAATTGCTGCACATGAAGATATTATTCCTCTTGAAGAATTATATGATATTTGTGAAAAGGTTCGAGAATTAACTAAAGATCCTAAATACTTAATTGGTCGCGTAATTGCACGTCCGTATGTAGGTGAACCAGGAAACTTTACACGTACTTCTAATCGACATGATTACGCACTCAAACCATTTGGCAAAACTGTTATGAATACATTAAAAGATAATAACTATGATGTTATTGCTATAGGAAAAATTAATGATATTTATGATGGTGAAGGTGTAACTGAAGCAATAAGAACAAAAAATAATATGGATGGTATGGATCAATTAATTAATGTCGTAAAAAAAGATTTTAATGGCATTAGTTTCTTAAATTTAGTTGATTTTGATGCACTATATGGCCATCGTAGAGACAAAGAAGGTTATGCACAAGCTATTAAAGATTTCGACGAGCGATTACCAGAATTAATCGACAATCTTCAAGAAGATGATTTAGTTATTATCACGGCTGATCACGGAAATGACCCTATTGCCGATGGTACTGATCATACTAGAGAGTATATCCCAGTACTTATGTTTAGCCCTAAAATTGATAAATACCATGAATTATCAGGAGACAGTACGTTTAGTTCAATCGGTGCGACAATTGCAGACAATTTCAATGTGGAATTACCTGAATTTGGTAAGAGTTATTTGAATGAAATGGGAGTTGAACATTAATGAAAGTATTTCGTTATTTATTAGGTTTAGCATTTGGAACAGCTGGCGTTCTACATTTTACAAATGAACGCTCATTTAGAAATATTGTTCCAGAATACTTACCATTACGTAAAACAGCTGTTTTAGTAACAGGTGTATTTGAAATTTTCTTTGGCATTATGTTGTTATTAAAACGTCCTGCTAATTGGTTAAAAACAGGTATAAATCTTTTCTTATTAGCTGTATTACCAGCAAATATATATATGGCACGAAAAGAATTACCTTTAGGTGATAAACAAGTACCTAAATGGGCATTATATTCAAGACTACCAATGCAATTTGTTTTAATTGCACTAGTAAAAAAATTATAGAAGAAAAAAGTAAAACCACCAATACTTAAATATACTTAAGTATTGGTGGTTTTTATTTTAAATATGAAATTTATTTACCTTCACCAAAAATATCTGACCATTGATTGCGTTTATCTAAAAATGCTTGCGCAATTTCTTTTGCACCTTCAAGTGAATGACTTGCTGCCCAACCACATTGTACTTCATTGCAAGCGGGTACCTCAGTAGCTTCTAAAACATCATTTAGTGTTTTTTCAATTATATTTAACACATCTTCATAGTCGTCATGATTAATAAATGAAACATAAAAACCAGTTTGACAACCCATTGGACTTAAATCTACAACTTTATCAGTATGATTTCTAATGTTTTCAGCCATTAAATGCTCTAGTGAGTGTAACCCAGGCATTTCCATGTGTTCTTTGTTAGGTTGTTTGAAGCGAATGTCATATTTTTTAATAACATCACCATTTAAGCCTTCCATTGTACCAGCTAAACGGACGAAAGGTGCGACAACTTTAGTGTGATCTAGATTAAAACTTTCAACGTTCATTTTAGTCATGATAAATCCTCCTATATTAAATAAGCTTAATTATTAAGTTAACGATTTGATTGTATCAATAGTTAAGGGTATTTACAATTTTCAAAATTATAGTTAAACAAAGTGAATTGTGAGAAAATTTCGTAAATATAAAGTTATTTAATGACAACAATCTTTAAATCCGATAAAATAAGTAATAATTAATTGAGAAACGATATGGTTACAATATCCAAAATATTTTTAAAAATTTTTACAATAATAAGGGAGTTATGATTTATGAGTAATAAACAAGGAATTTTAGATTATATAGAGAATAATAAATATGATTATGTTGAAATTAGTCATAGAATACATGAACGCCCTGAATTAGGCAATGAAGAAATTTTTGCGTCTAGAACGCTTATAGATAAATTGAAAGAGAATGATTTCGATATAGAAACGGATATTGCTGGACATGCTACTGGATTTATAGCTACATATGATTCAGGACAAGAAGGGCCAGTTATTGGCTATTTAGCTGAATATGATGCATTACCAGGCCTAGGTCATGCATGTGGTCATAATATTATTGGAACTGCTAGTGTACTTGCGGGTTCAGCATTGAAACAAGTTATAGACCGCATCGGTGGCAAAGTTGTCGTGCTCGGTTGTCCTGCAGAAGAAGGTGGCGAAAATGGTAGTGCAAAAGCGTCATATGTTAAGGCTGATATTATCGATGCTATCGATATAGCATTAATGATTCATCCAGGTAATGCAACTTATCCAACCATTGATACACTAGCGGTGGATGTATTAGATATAAAATTTTATGGCAAAAGTGCACATGCTTCTGAAAATGCTGACGAAGCTTTAAACGCTTTAGATGCAATGATTTCATATTTTAACGGTGTAGCACAGTTAAGACAGCACATTAAAAAAAGTCAACGCGTACATGGTGTTATCTTAGACGGAGGAAAAGCTGCAAATATTATACCCGATTTTACACATGCTCGATTCTACACACGTGCAACAACTCGAAAAGAACTAGATATTTTAACAGAAAAAGTTAATCAAATTGCTAGGGGTGCCGCAATTCAAACAGGTTGCGATTATGAATTTGGCCCTATACAAAATGGTGTGAACGAATTTATTAAGACACCTAAATTAGATAAATTATTTGAAAAGTACGCGCTCGAAGTTGGTGAAGATGTAAGTCATGATGATTTTGGTTTTGGTTCAACAGATACGGGTAATGTCAGTCATATAGTACCTACGATTCATCCTCATGTGAAGATAGGATCTAGAAACTTAGTTGGTCATACACATAGATTTAGAGAGGCTGCAGCAAGTGTACATGGTGATCAAGCATTAATTCATGGTGCGAAAATTATAGCATTAATGGGATTAGAACTAATTGAAAATAAGGGATTGTTTGATGAAATTGTTCAACAGCACTCTCATATAAAGGGGGAGTCAAAATGACGATAAATGAAAAAGGTCTAAAATTAACTTTAAGTGACTTATATAATGAAAATATAGTGTATAACTCGAGACCATCTTATGTTTCAAATCCATGGTTAAAGCCAGAGGAGCATCAATCTAATTTCTTAACTGGTAGGGAAATGCTTATTGCAGATTCAATGCCAATGATTGTACATGAAGCAAGTATTACTGAAAAATTAGACCAACTATTTAATCTTGTTGGAAAAAAAGTTCCCACAAATACGTATCAATTTAAAAACCGTGAAACATATGAAGCACTCTTAAATCGAATTGTTAAAGAAGAAGGTAAAGATATATATTTTCAATATATTCATAGTGAAGATGTTGTTTCAGATAAATGCTACGCTGTAGATAAAGAGACATTTGTAGCTTTGAACAATAAAGCGCGAATACCAGAATGGACGAATCATAAATATTTACCAGAGCGAGAAATTGTATCGATAAATGATTTTAAAGCGCGCATAAAAGAATGGGATTTCCCTTTTGTAATTAAACCAGGTGATGACTTACCAACAGCTGGTGGATATGGTGTAATGATTTGCTATGATGAAGAAGACTTAGCTAAAGCAACACAACGTATTTTAGAAGCAAGTAATGCTACGGATAATTTAATTATTGAACAAAAAATTGAAGCGGTAAAGAATTATTGTGTTCAGTATGCTTATTCTGAAGAAATAGGTGTGACTTATTTAGGGACTGCACATCAAATCACTGATAAATATGGATTTTATGCTGGAAATGAAAATGTTCATGATGTTCCTCAACAAGTTATTGATGCAGGAAGAGAAATTATGGAAAATGGTGTAAAGTTGGGTTTCTTCGGTGTAGCTGGATTTGATTTACTATTAGATAAAAACGATGATGTTTTTGCCATCGATTTAAACTTTAGACAAAATGGCTCAACAAGCATGTTATTATTACAAGAAGAATTAAATTCATCATATCAGAAATTCTATAGTTACTTCTCTAATGGTGATAATGAACATTTCTTTAATACAATTTTAAAATATGTCAAAAAGGGCGTATTATATCCATTATCTTATTATGATGGTGATTGGTTTGGAAAGAATGCAGTTAATTCTCGTTTTGGTTGTATATGGACTGGAGATTCAAAAGAAGCCATAGAGAAAATTGAAAAATCCTTTTTAGTTGAATTAGATAAAAATTAAATTACCCTAATCAATATCCATTGATAGGAATATAGCAATAATTTTAAAAAGCATAATTTCAATTCTTAGCATTTAAATGAATCAAAAGATAATAATTCAATATAGTTATAGCTCTATGCGTCAATTTGGGAGCAAGACATGGCATTCATCAAGAATACAGTCTTGGTCCTTTTTTAGAATAGAAATTTGACGACATAAGTATTGTCATTTAGTATTTTAATAGTTGCAAATTAGAAATGGAGGGTTATACATTGTCTTATAAGAATGAGGCGTACTTTAAAGATGTACTGATTAATGAAGTATTTTATGTTGCTAACAAAAATAAAAAACTGGTCAGACTAAATAGTAATAACCAAGATTATGTTGGCGTTTGGACTCAAGAAGGACAAGCGGAAGACTATTTAAAACATGCGTCAATCGATTATGACCGTGTGCTAAAAATTGATATTGATACATTCGTTACATATGAATTGGATGACTTATTTGATGAGGATGATCAAGTTATCATTAATCAAACATCACAAGAAACTGGTCAAATTGTAAAAGTCGTTAAAATGACTGATGAATTAATGTCAGAGTTGGATAAAATTCGTATTAAAGAATTTGTAAAAGATGTTGCCAAAGAAGACCAAGTATTTGGTTTATCAAAACATGGCGAAAATCACTTTATATTGATTAGTGATGATAGTGAAGACAAACCTCAAATCATGCCGGTTTGGAGCTTGAAAAATAGAGCACTCAAAGTTCGTGATGAAGATTTTGAGGAATGTGAATTAATTGAAATTGAAGGTAGTGTATTTAGTGATTGGTTAGATAAGTTGCGTGATAATGACCAAGCTGTCGCAATTGATTTGAAACCTGGTGTGGTAGGAACAGTCATTTCTGCACAAAAATTATCAAATGAATTAACTTTTTAATTTGAAGCACGTAACATTTAGTGAAATCTTGTCTTTATATATACATTAATAAATAGTCGATGTTAAATATGTCGATGCAGTTAAGAATTAGATAAATTGTAGAGGGAGCAGACAGAATTAATATTTTTCAAAATTTATTTGTTGTATCCCCAGCTAGCTTAGCTTGTAGAATTTCTTAAAGAAATTCTCTTTGCTGGGGCCCGTCTGCCATGCAAGGTTACTAGAATTAAAAAGCTTGTTACAAGTACGCTTTTTAATTCAGTCAACTACTGCCAATATATATTTGTAGCCTGAGGCATTGAATTATGTCCCAGGCTCTTTTCAATAATAAGTATTTAATTTAAATAAATTGCGCCAAGTGCTCCTGAAAAAGCACCATTCTCAATGTAATATGGTTTGAAACCACGTAATACCGTATAATCTTCAATTACTTCACGTAAAAGTGGATTATTGTTGAAAGAAGACCCGATATATACAACATTCTCAGTTTTATTTTCACGAGCAACGGTTATGGCCATAGTAGTTATTACTTCACCAACAACTCCAACCACTGATGCTAATTTATTAGCAGGTGAAAAATCTACGTCTAAATTATGTAAGACGTTTCCAAAGTTAGCAGCTGTTAATTCACCTGGAATAGGTGGTTCGGTATCTTTGTAAATATGCTTAACTTTAAGATCAATCGTATCTCTATCTCCAGATTGAGCTAGATTTGTAAGTGCTTCATAATCTGTAATTTGTGATAATAAGTATCCCAGTCCTTGAATCATACCTCCACCAGTACCTACACCGCCTACACGACGTTGTTGTTTGCCATCGAAATAATGTAACGAAGTGCCTGTACCGACATTAGCGAATATATATTCGTCAATATGATGACCTTGCTCTCTAAGAAGCATACCCAAACCTTTGGATGATGCATCGAATTCAACAAATATAGTTGCATCCACATTTAAACTTTCAGCAATAACGCCTGCATTTCCGCCAGTAAGACTGATTGATTCAAAAGTGTTTGCGTTTAACCATGCAATTACTTCTGAAATGTTTGTAGTAAGTTTTGTTTCATACGAACGTCCTTGTTGAGATTCTTGGACGATTTTTATTAGCGTACCACCGGCATCTATACCGACTTTCATTCTAGTTCACCTCGTGATTTTATATGTCATATTTATAGTAAAGCAAATTAGCTAAATTTCAATAGATTATTTTTAAATTGTAAAAATTTAAAACAATTGTACCTAACTTAAAGTAGATTTTATTTTGATAAGTGTAAAAAAACAATTATAATAAAATTGATTAATTAAAAGAGGCATAGGGGTTAGTGGTTATGACTATAAAAAAACAGTTTGAAAATATAACGATTCAAGAATTTGAAGAAAAGTATAGGCAGGATGTAGTTAACTTTGAATTAAGTGAGAGACAACAAATATACTCATCCTTACCGAAATCAGTTCTAGATGATGCTCTTTCAGATTCAAATAGAGTGGCTAATATAGCTATTAATGAGTATGGTGATGTTGTTGGTTTCTTTGTATTACATCAATATTATCAACATGAAGGGTATGATACACCTGAGAATGTTGTATATGTAAGATCATTATCAATTAATGAGAAGTTTCAAGGAAATGGCTATGGAACTACGATGATGATGTATTTACCTCAATATGTACAAGATTTATTCCCTGATTTCAATCACTTGTATCTGGTTGTCGATGCTGAAAATAAAGGGGCTTGGAATGTGTATGAACGTGCTGGTTTTATGCACACTGCTACTAAAGAAGAAGGTCCTATTGGTAAAGAACGCTTATATTATTTGGACTTAGATTCAAAACATGTGTCTTCACTACGATTAACTGAAAATGAAGCATCAAGCATTTCATCTTATAGTGTTGTTGATTTACTAAAAGATAACCAAAAGGTAGGTTTTATAGCACTTGAACAAACGGATAATCGAATTGATATTGTAGCTATTGAAGTGTATAAAGAACAACGAAAAGAAGGTATCGCTGAAAGTGCATTAAGACAAATTCCTACATATGTACGAAAGCATTTCAAACAAGCTAAAACGATTATGATTACGTTATTTGGTGAAAACAATGAATTAAAATCATTATGTGTAAATAGTGGTTTCGTAGAAATTGATCAGTCAGATGATTTAGTTATTTTCGAGAAATATGTAAATTACTGAGATAATCGTAATTGCGAAATCGTGTATTGTCATTTATAATTTATTTTTGTTACTATTAATTAATGAAATCTAACGACATAATTAAAAAATTCTTCGAAAGGAAGATTAGCTATAATGAAAATCCAAGATTATACTAAAGAAATGGTTGATGAAAAGTCATTTATAGATATGGCTTATACGTTATTAAATGATAAAGGTGCAACGATGAATTTATACGATATCATCGATGAATTCAAAGATTTAGGTGGTTATGAATTTGAAGAGATTGAAAATCGTGTAGTTCAGTTCTATACAGACTTAAATACAGATGGACGTTTCTTAAACATTGGTGAAAATCAATGGGGATTACGTGATTGGTATTCTGTAGACGATATTGAAGAAAAAATCGCACCTACAATTCAAAAATTCGATATTCTTGATGATGAAGATGAAGAAGATAAAAATCTTAAATTATTGGGTGATGACGAAATGGATGACGACGATGACATTCCTGCCCAAACGGATGATCAAGAAACTTTAGACGACCCTGAAGATGAACAAGTAGAAGACGAGATTAGTGAATCAGATTTAGTAATTGAAGATGACGAAGATGATGAACTCGACGAAGAAGACGAGGACGAATTCGAAGACTAAGAAGATTTTAAAACTAAATTTTAGTTTTAATTGACTTTTACTAAAAAAATGATAGAATTTTATTCGGGCTCCTTTAAATAGGACACGTGTATAAATCATATACGCTCCCCTTACAGATATGTGAGAGGGAGCGATTTTTTTATTTTTCAAAATTGATTATTTAAAAAGAATAAATAGGTAAGGAAGCATCCCTTTATAAATTAGGAGGTCAGGAAATGACAAAATTTATTTTTGTAACGGGCGGAGTAGTATCATCATTAGGAAAAGGTATCACAGCCGCTTCTCTAGGTAGATTGTTAAAAGATAGAGGCTTAAAAGTAACAATTCAAAAATTTGATCCATATTTAAATGTTGACCCAGGAACTATGAGTCCGTATCAACATGGAGAAGTATTTGTTACAGATGATGGTGCTGAAACTGACTTAGATTTAGGACACTATGAGCGTTTTATTGATATTAATTTAAATAAATATTCAAATGTTACAGCTGGGAAAGTTTATTCACATGTACTCAAGAAAGAACGTCGTGGTGATTACTTAGGTGGAACAGTTCAAGTTATTCCACATATTACTAATGAAATTAAAGAACGTTTACTACTTGCTGGTGAGAGTACAAACGCAGATGTAGTTATTACTGAAATCGGTGGTACAACTGGTGACATTGAATCACTTCCATTTATCGAAGCAATTAGACAGATTAGAAGTGATTTAGGTCGTGAAAACGTAATGTATGTACATTGTACATTGCTTCCATACATTAAAGCTGCTGGTGAAATGAAAACAAAACCAACACAACACAGTGTTAAGGAACTACGTGGTTTAGGTATTCAACCGGATTTAATTGTAGTGCGTACAGAATATGAAATGACACAAGATTTAAAAGATAAAATTGCTTTATTCTGTGATATTAATAAAGAGAGCGTTATAGAATGTAGAGACGCATCATCTTTATATGAAATTCCATTACAATTAAGTGCACAGGATATGGATGACATTGTCATCAAGCGATTAGATTTAGATGCTAAATATGAAACGCAATTAGATGAATGGCAATATTTACTAGATACCGTTAATTCACTTGATGGTACAATCACGATTGGATTAGTAGGTAAATATGTTAGCTTACAAGATGCATACTTATCTGTTGTAGAGTCATTGAAACATGCTGGCTACCCATTGAAGAAAGACGTTGTAGTTAAGTGGATTGATTCTGGCGAAGTTAATGATAATAATGTTGAAGACTATTTAAAAGATGTAGATGGCATTCTTGTACCAGGTGGATTTGGATTTAGAGCAAGCGAGGGTAAAATTGCTGCAATTAAATACGCTCGTGAAAATAATGTTCCATACTTTGGTATTTGCTTAGGTATGCAATTAGCGACTGTTGAGTTTGCACGTAATGTACTAGGTTTAGAGGGAGCACACTCAGCAGAACTTGATCCTAGCACACCTTATCCAATTATTGATTTATTACCTGAGCAAAAGGATATTGAAGATTTAGGTGGCACGTTACGTTTAGGATTATATCCATGTAAAATTAAAGAAAACACATTGGCACATCAAATTTATGACGTAATAAATATTGAAGAAAGACACCGCCATAGATATGAATTTAATAATGAATTTAGAGAACAATTAGAAGCTAATGGTATGGTGTTCTCTGGTACTAGTCCAGATGGTCGATTAGTAGAAATGGTAGAAATTCCAGAGAATGACTTCTATATCGCATGTCAATTCCATCCTGAATTCTTATCAAGACCTAACAGACCTCAACCTATTTTCAAATCGTTTGTAGAAGCGGCTTATAAACATCAAAATAAATAATATAATAAATCAACCCTTACGTACTGAAATGGTGACGTAAGGGTTGATTTTATAATGAATGACATCACAACTCTAAATCTCGTGTCATTTCAATCATTTGAGTGTAAATTTCATAATATATGTAATTAAAAGATATCGTATGAGGTTGAACAACTTTATCATAATCTTCAGTATAAACAATTGGTCTAGGGGTAGCTAGATTGATGAAATGTATAAAGTGTTCTGGTATTTTTGAATCTTTGGGTCGATTACAAATTAAGACAACATCTATATTGTTATCTACTAATGTTTGTAAATCTTTAGCTACTTCTTCAGTGTAAAATGGTGAAAAGAGTAACACGCGATCTGTTGAATCTATATCATCAAATGTTGTGAGCGTGGATAATAATTTACTAGATTTAAGGTGCTCTTCACTTTCTATAACGAAAGGCTCGAAAAATTTCAAATCGCCATAGCCTTTAATGTATACATAACCTTCGCCACCGATTGCTTGTATTAGACATTGAGCAGCCATTTGAATATCTAAAGCTTGATCTTCTAACCGATTAAATATACCCGTTAATTGAGTTTGTAATATTTTAGACATGTTGTTCCTCCGTTTCATATGTATTGTAAATAAACTCAAACTTATGTGCAATAAAACCGTTCATATATTGAATTATTAATAATTTAGTATTTAATAGTAAAAGTTTATTTTAAATCAAGCATGCATTCACATGCAATTCAAAAAAATATCTGATATAATGATTTTAAAAATTGTGCAGTTGCACACAAGGAGGAACTTTCATGCCATTAGTTTCAATGAAAGAAATGTTAATCGATGCGAAAGAAAATGGTTATGCGGTTGGTCAATACAACTTAAATAACTTAGAATTTACACAAGCTATTTTAGAAGCTTCACAAGAAGAGAACGCGCCAGTTATCTTAGGTGTTTCAGAAGGTGCTGCACGTTATATGAGTGGTTTCTATACAGTAGTTAAAATGGTTGAAGGTTTAATTCATGACTTAAATATTACTGTACCTGTAGCTATTCACTTAGACCATGGTTCAAGCTTTGAAAAATGTAAAGAAGCGATTGATGCTGGATTCACTTCAGTAATGATCGATGCTTCTCATAGTCCTTTTGAAGAAAATATCGAAATTACTTCAAAAGTTGTAGAGTATGCTCATCAACATGGTGTATCAGTAGAAGCTGAATTAGGAACAGTTGGTGGACAAGAAGATGATGTTGTAGGTGGCATTATTTATGCTGATCCTAAAGAATGCCAAGAATTAGTTGAAAGAACTGGCATTGATACTTTAGCTCCAGCATTAGGTTCAGTTCACGGGCCATATAAAGGTGAACCTAAATTAGGATTCAAAGAAATGGAAGAAATTGGTGCATCAACTGGTTTACCATTAGTTTTACATGGTGGTACTGGTATCCCAACTAAAGACATTCAAAAAGCAATCCCTTATGGTACTGCTAAAATTAATGTCAATACTGAAAACCAAATTGCTTCAGCTAAAGCAGTAAGAGAAGTTTTAAATAATGATCAAGATGTATATGATCCACGTAAATATTTAGGACCTGCTCGTGAAGCGATTAAAGAAACAGTTAAAGGTAAAATTAGAGAATTTGGTACATCTAATCGTGCTAAATAAATAATTTAATTGAAGATGTTTTGAAATAGGAGTGAAACGTTAAGTCGTTTCACTCTTTTTCTTTATAATTTGAGTATTCATATTTAAATGTTTTTCAAAAATGATTTATAATATTTGTATATATAATTCTCGAATTAGTTCTATAAATTTTGAATCGATAATTTTAAAAATTGCAATTATCAATAATTCGTAATAATTTATGTTTTACAAATAAAGAATATGTATTTTATAATGTTACTAATGTATTATTTTAAATAAATGAGAAACAAAGGAGATAAACTTATGACTCAAGAGGTAATAAAAATTCGCGGTGGTCAAACACTAAAGGGAGACGTTACGATAAGTGGTGCCAAAAATAGTGCGGTAGCAATTATCCCAGCAACATTATTAGCTCAAGGCCAAGTTAAATTAGATGGCTTACCACAAATTTCCGATGTAGAAACGCTAGTTAGTTTATTGGAAGATTTAAATATTAAAGCCCATTTAAATGGAAAAACTTTAGAAGTAGATACTTCAGAAATTGAAAATGCACCACTGCCTAACAATAAAGTTGAATCTCTTAGAGCATCTTATTACATGATGGGAGCAATGTTAGGGCGTTTTAAAAAATGTGTAATAGGTTTACCTGGTGGTTGTCCATTAGGACCACGTCCAATTGATCAACATATTAAAGGTTTTAAAGCATTAGGAGCAGAAATAGATGAATCAAATGATACATCTATTAAAATAGAAGCTAAAGAACTACATGGTGCTAATATCTTCTTAGATATGGTTAGTGTAGGCGCAACAATCAACATTATGTTGGCAGCTGTTCATGCAACTGGTCAAACAGTCATTGAAAATGCAGCTAAAGAACCTGAAGTTGTAGATGTTGCTAATTTCTTGAATAGTCTTGGCGCAGATATTAAAGGGGCAGGAACAAGTACGTTAAAAATTAATGGTGTTGATAGCTTACATGGTTCTGAATACCAAATTATCCCTGATCGTATTGAAGCAGGGACGTACATGTGTATAGCGGCAGCAGTTGGAGAAGAAATTACTATTAATAATATTGTTCCAAAACATGTTGAAGCACTTACTGTTAAATTAAAAGAACTTGGTGTAGACATCCAAGTAGATGGTGATGCTGAAAAAGCAATCATCAAACGCAAATCATCTTATAAAAATGTAGATATTAAAACTTTAGTATACCCTGGGTTTGCAACAGATTTACAACAACCAATCACGCCTTTATTATTTATGGCAGATGGCCCTTCATTTGTAACAGAAACAATATATCCTGCACGTTTTAAACATGTCGATGAGTTAAAAAACATGGGTGCTAATATTGAAGCCGATATGGAAACTGGAACTGCTACAATTAAACCATCATCACTTAATGGTGCTAAAGTATATGCAAGTGATTTGCGTGCAGGTGCATGTTTAATTATTGCAGGTCTTTTAGCTGAAGGCGTTACTACAATTTATAACGTTAGACATATTTATAGAGGCTATACTGACATTGTTAAGCATTTGAAAGAATTAGGTGCAAATATTTGGACTGAAGAAGTCTAAAGGTATTGATAAGTTAATATTGACAGTTTCAACTCTCGACATATTAGCTTTTTCTGGTATAATAATTATATTAGATACTAATAAGATTTTGGTTTATAGATATCATTAAAGCCTATACAATGTTTATATTTATAAGCGATTTTTAGTACCTACAATCTAAAGAAGTTTTGAATAGAGGTGAAGACAATGGAAATCTGTCCATATCTTGAAGAAACCTTTAAAATTGTTGGTAGAAGTTGGAACGGTTTAATCATTAATTATCTATCACGATGCACTGATTATACTGCGCACTTTTCCGATATGAAAAGGGATTTAAAGACCATTACACCACGTGCATTAAGTATTAAATTAACTGATTTAGGTGAATGGGGATTAGTTGAAAAGAAAGTAGTCTCAACTAGTCCAGTTTCAATCATTTATGAATTGACTGATAAAGGTAAAGCTTTAGCAGAAGCTTTAAAACCCATTGAAAAATGGGCTCAAGAACATGTAACACTTGAAGAAGAAGTTAAATCTAAATAATATAATAAAGAGTTTTGTGCTTTATATTGAATGAATAATCACTTTTATAATTGTTCATCATTGCTAGGTGCAAAACTCTTTTGTTATTTCATACTAAGATGGTATGTTTAATTTTCAATGAAAAAAGGTATACAAATGACATAGTGATTCTTAAGGAGTGAAGAATTTATGAGAAATTATACTCAACAATATATAAATGGCGAATGGATTGATAGCGATAGTAATGAAACGATTGAAGTAATCAATCCAGCAACTGAAGAAGTTATTGGTAAAGTAGCTAAAGGTAATGCTAATGATGTGGAAAAAGCAGTAGAAGCTGCAAATAACGTTTATTTAGAATTTCGTCATAGTTCAGTGAAAGAAAGAAAAGAACTATTAGATAAAATTGTAGAAGAATATAAAAATAGAAAACAAGATATTGTAGAAGCCATAACGGATGAATTAGGTGCACCTTTAACAGTATCTGAGAATGTCCACTACCAAATGGGACTAAATCATTTTGAAGAGGCAAGTAGAGCACTAGATTCATTCGAATTTGAAGAAAGACGTGGAGATGCATTAGTTATTAAAGAGGCAATTGGTGTTTCAGGCCTAGTAACACCTTGGAATTTCCCAACTAATCAAACTTCATTGAAATTAGCAGCCGCTTTTGCAGCAGGTAGTCCTGTTGTTCTAAAACCTTCAGAAGAAACACCATTTGCTGCAGTCATTTTAGCTGAAATATTTGATAAAGTAGGCGTACCAAAAGGTGTATTTAATCTTGTTAATGGTGACGGTGAAGGTGTAGGTAATCCACTAAGTGAACATCCAAAAGTTAGAATGATGTCATTTACTGGTTCAGGACGCACAGGTTCAAAAATAATGGAAAAAGCTTCTAAGGATTTCAAAAAAGTATCACTTGAATTAGGCGGTAAATCGCCTTATATCGTATTAGATGATGTTGATGTTAAAGAAGCAGCGAAAGCAACTACTGGCAAAGTAGTTAATAACACAGGTCAAGTATGTACTGCAGGTACTCGTATTTTAATTCCTGAAAGCAAAAAAGAAGACTTATTAACTGCACTTAAAGAAGAATTTAGTAAAGTTAAAGTTGGAGATCCACGAGAAGAAGGTACTCAAGTTGGACCGATTATTAGTAAGAAACAATTTGATACAGTCCAATCATATATTGATAAAGGTATTGAAGAAGGTGCAGAGTTATTCTACGGTGGTCCTGGTAAACCTGAAGGATTAAATACTGGTTATTTCGCGAGACCAACTATTTTTATCAATGTCGACAATGACATGACAATTGCTCAAGAAGAAATCTTTGGACCAGTTGCTTCTGTAATCACATATAATGATTTAGATGAAGCAATCAAAATTGCTAATGATACTAAATATGGATTAGCAGGATATGTAATAGGTAAAGATAAAGAAACACTTCAAAAAGTAGCTCGTTCAATTGAAGCAGGTAGAATTGAAATCAATGAAGCTGGAAACCAACCAGATTTACCATTTGGTGGATATAAACAATCTGGAATTGGTAGTGAGTGGGGCGATTATGGTATAGAAGAGTTCTTAGAAGTGAAATCAATTGCTGGTTATTTCAGTTAATTTAAAAAATTAATTTATATATTATTTGTATCAGTTCATGGAATATTTTTAGTTCCATGAGCTGTTTTATTTTTGGAAATTTAATAAAATCGTTTTGTATTTAAATTGAAAATTTGCTATATTAATTCTAGTATTCAAGACTTTAAATATTATTTTATGAGATATCCTAAATAGACTTAGTGAGTTCTTGAAATGAAACTATTTAAAATATCTCTTTTCTAATCAAATTGAAGTCTTTATAAATATATAAGAAATGGGTGCAATTTATGCCTGAAAAAGTACGTACATCTCCACAGTATGAGTCGTTTCATGAATTGTATAAAAATTACACAACGAAAGAATTAACACAAAAAGCAAAAACATTAAAACTTACTAATTATAGTAAATTGAATAAGAGTGAATTAGTTTTAGCTATCATGGAAGCCCAAATGGAAAAAGATGGTAACTATTACATGGAGGGTGTCTTAGATGATATCCAGCCTGATGGTTATGGGTTCCTAAGAACAGTCAACTATTCAAAAGGTGAAAAAGATATTTATATATCTGCAAGTCAAATACGACGTTTCGAAATTAAACGTGGTGATAAAGTAACCGGAAAAGTTCGTAAACCTAAAGATAATGAAAAATATTATGGTTTATTGCAAGTTGACTTTGTTAATGATGAGAATGCTGAAGTTGTAAAAAAACGCCCTCACTTTCAAGCTTTAACGCCTCTCTATCCTGAGGAAAGAATCGTTTTAGAAACAGATCCCCAAAATTATTCAACACGTATAATGGATTTAGTTACGCCTATTGGTCTAGGTCAACGTGGACTTATTGTTGCACCTCCTAAAGCGGGTAAAACGTCTTTATTAAAAGAAATTGCAAATGCGATTAGTAAAAATAAACCTGATGCAAAATTATTTATTTTATTAGTTGGGGAACGTCCAGAAGAAGTAACTGATATTGAAAGATCCGTTGAATCTGCTGAAGTAGTGCACTCGACTTTTGATGAGCCACCAGAACACCATGTTAAAGTGGCTGAATTATTACTAGAACGTGCTAAACGATTAGTTGAGATTGGTCAAGATGTTATTATTCTGATGGACTCAATTACTCGATTGGCAAGAGCGTATAACTTAGTTATACCACCAAGTGGAAGAACATTATCAGGTGGTCTTGATCCTGCTTCATTACACAAACCTAAAGCATTCTTTGGTGCAGCGCGTAACATTGAAGCAGGAGGAAGTTTAACGATATTAGCCACTGCATTAGTTGAAACTGGATCACGCATGGATGATATGATTTATGAAGAATTCAAAGGAACAGGAAATATGGAACTTCATCTTGATCGTAAATTATCTGAACGTCGAATTTTCCCTGCGATTGATATTGGAAGAAGTTCTACGCGTAAAGAAGAATTACTAATTAGTAAATCTGAACTTGATTCACTATGGCAGTTAAGAAACATGTTTACAGACTCTACAGATTTCACAGAAAGATTTATTAGAAAATTAAAACGCTCTAAAAGTAATAAAGAATTTTTCCAACAGTTGCAAAAGGCTGCTGAAGAAAGTACAAAAACAGGAAAACCGATTATTTAACGAATGTCTGTTTGAGGGTTGCGTTTTAATCTAATAACTATTATAATTACCAAGTATTGGGTAAAAAACTCACAAATAACTCTGTTCCAGATGGTTCAGGGCAAAGGAGCTGAAAATTAATGAGACAAGGAATCCATCCTGATTATCACAAAGTTATCTTTTTAGATACAACTACTAACTTTAAATTTTTAAGTGGTTCAACTAAAACATCTTCAGAAACAATGGAATGGGAAGATGGTAATGAATACCCAGTTATTCGTTTAGATGTATCTTCTGATTCACACCCATTCTACACAGGACGTCAAAAATTCGCTGCTGCGGATGGTCGTGTGGAACGTTTCAACAAAAAGTTTGGTCTCAAATCAAACAACAACTAATTATAAGTTTAAACTGTCTGCCTAATCTATTTTATATAGAAATGCGTAGACAGTTTTTTTAAATTTAAGTAGTATTTAAAGTGATATTTATAATACATAGAAATATGATATAATTAAGCGATTATGTTTTTGTAAAAGGTGGAACTTATAATGTATGAAACTTACCATTCCGGTTGGATTGAATGCATTACTGGAAGTATGTTTAGCGGTAAGTCAGAAGAACTAATTCGTAGACTAAGACGAGGGATATACGCTAAACAAAAAGTAGTAGTGTTTAAACCAGCGATTGATGATCGTTATCATAAAGAAAAAGTTGTTTCTCATGACGGTAATGAATTAGAAGCAATTAATATTTCTAGTTCAAGAGATATATTATTACAGGATTTGTCTCATGTTGATGTCATTGGTATTGATGAGATTCAATTTTTCGATAAAGAAATTGTAAATATAGTGGAGAAGCTTGCTGAAAATGGCCATCGAGTAGTGGTTGCAGGCTTAGATATGGATTTCAGAGGGGAACCATTCGAACCCATGCCACAAATCATGGCGGTAAGTGAACAAGTTACTAAATTACAGGCTGTATGTGCAGTATGTGGTTCATCATCAAGTAGAACACAACGCTTAATCGATGGACAGCCAGCTAAAGTAGATGATCCTATCATTTTAGTTGGGGCAAATGAAAGTTATGAACCGAGATGTCGTGCACATCATATCGTAGCACCAAGTACAAGTGACGAGGAGGAAATGTAGTGTTTGACCAATTAGATATCGTTGAAGAAAGATATGAACAACTCAATGAAATGTTAAGTGACCCTGAGATTGTTAATGATTCAGATAAGTTACGTAAATATTCAAAAGAACAAGCTGATTTACAAAAAACAGTTGATGTATATAGAGATTATAAAAGTAAAAAAGAAGAAATTGCTGAAATTGATGAAATGTTAAATGAAACAGAAGATAAAGAAGAAATTGAAATGTTGAAAGAGGAAAGTGCTAGTTTGAAAAGTGCGATTCCTGAGTTGGAAGAACAACTTAAATTTTTATTAATTCCAAAAGATCCTAATGATGAGAAAGACGTTATCGTTGAAATCAGAGCAGCAGCAGGTGGGGATGAAGCGGCAATCTTCGCTGGCGACTTACTAAGAATGTATAGTAAGTATGCAGAATCTCAAAACTTTAAAACTGAAATTGTTGAAGCGGCTGAAAGTGACCATGGTGGTTATAAAGAAATTAGTTTCTCAGTTTCAGGTAGCGGTGCTTATAGTAAATTAAAATTTGAAAATGGTGCACACCGAGTTCAACGTGTACCTGAAACAGAATCAGGTGGACGAATTCATACTTCAACAGCGACAGTTGCTGTTCTTCCTGAAGTTGAAGATGTTGAGATTGAAATCCGAAATGAAGATTTGAAAATAGACACCTATCGCTCAAGTGGTGCTGGTGGTCAGCACGTTAATACAACTGACTCAGCTGTTCGTATCACTCACTTACCTACTGGTGTTATTGCAACTTCTTCTGAAAAATCTCAAATTCAAAACCGTGAAAAAGCGTTGAAAGTTTTAAAAGCACGTTTATATGATATGAAATTACAGGAAGAACAACAAAAATATGCAGCACAACGTAAATCAGCAGTGGGTACAGGAGATAGGTCTGAAAGAGTTAGAACATATAATTATCCACAAAGCCGTGTAACTGACCATAGAATAGGATTAACTTTACAAAAGTTAGATCAAATTATGGAAGGTAAATTAGATGAAATTATTGATGCATTAACTTTATCTGAACAAACTGAGAAATTGAAAGAACTAAACAATGGTGAACTTTAAAGAACAATTAGATTATGCGATTAAACAAGCTGTAGATAAGGGTTATGAACAATCGAGAGCAGAATGGTTGATGCTTGATTTGTTTGGGTGGTCAAGAACTGATTATTTAATTCACATGTATGATGACATGTCAAAAGCAGAAGAAATCAAGTTTTCACTTGCGACTGAACGGATGCTTTTAGGTGAACCTATACAATATATTGTTGGTTTTCAATCTTTCTATGGCTATCAATTTCAAGTTAATGAACATTGTTTAATTCCACGTCCTGAAACGGAGGAAGTGATGTTGCATTTTCTTGAAAATTGTAAATCAAGTGCTACAATCGCTGATATTGGAACTGGTAGTGGTGTTTTAGCTGTTACTTTAAAAAAGTTAAATAAAGATTTTACTGTTTATGCAACAGACATTCTCCAAGAGACCTTAGAAGTTGCATCAGATAATGCGCATTATCATGAGGTAGCTGTAACTTTTTTTAAAGGCAATGCATTGAAACCTTTCATACAAAAGAATATAAAATTGGATGGTATTGTTTCTAATCCACCATATATTGATGTAGATGAGATAGAAATGATGGAGAACACAGTTGTTAAGTATGAACCTCATATAGCATTGTTTGCAGAGAATAAGGGTTTCGCTATTTATGAATTAATCCTTAATGATTTGCCTAAAGTTTTAAATAAAGATGCTTTTGTCACCTTTGAAATTGGTTATAACCAGGGTGAAAGGTTAAAAAATATTATTTTAGAAAAGTATCCAAAACTTGATGTTAAAGTTGTTAAAGATATAAATGGTAATGAAAGAATAGTGTCATTTAAATGGTAAAACTCAAAGTTACTTATCTGATAAAATTTAGATGAGTAACTTTTCATATATATGAATAAAACAATAATGAAGGAGTGAGCTTGATGAAAACTGAGATATGGGATATGCGTGATTATCAAGAATCGCCATTGGATTATCCAGAATTGGAAAATATAAAACAGGTATATAATGATGGTGGGTTAATTGCAATTCCAACAGAGACTGTTTACGGATTGGGTGCAGATGCTCGAAACCAACATGCAGTTTCAAACATATATCAAGCCAAAGGACGTCCTTCTGACAATCCATTAATTGTCCATATACATGATAAATCTCAGCTTGATCAAATTATTTCTCATTTGCCTGAAGAAGCCAAATGTTTGATGGATGAATTTTGGCCTGGACCTATTTCATTTATTTTACCTTTAAGACAGGGTTATCTTTGTGAGAAAGTAACAGGTGGCTTACAATCAATTGCGGTAAGAATGCCAAGTCATCCAATAGGAAGAGCTATACTTCAATACATTGATATGCCTATCGCTGCCCCTAGTGCTAATGTAAGTGGGCGACCTTCTCCTACAACCTTTCGACACGTTTTTAATGATTTAAATGGCAAAATTGACGGTATAGTCAATGGTGATCAAAGTGAAGAAGGATTAGAAAGCACCGTGCTAGATTGTACACAGTTTCCTTTCAGAATAGCAAGACCAGGATCAATAACACAAGCAATGCTCAATGATGTTTTACCAGGAAGTGTTGAGGATTATTATTATGACGCCAGTAGCCAACCAATAGCACCTGGAATGAAGTATAAACACTATGCCCCTGATATACCAGTAACGATGCTAACGCATCTTAGTGAACCTATTAAAACAATTAAAGAATGGAGTAATACAGCTTTTATTTTACCGGAAACTTTGAAGCAGTATGCTCCAAGTGATGCACTATTCATTAAACTTTGTAAAGATGAAAAAGATATAAGACAAGCTAATCATAATTTGTATCAAATACTTCATAGTATTGATGAAAATCCATCAATAGATCAAGCATATATTTATGCTTTTGATAAAACAGATGAATCTGAAGCAATTATGAATCGGATTATTAAAGCTACAGGTAATCACATTGTTAGAGGTGAGAACTTATGAGAATAACATTTGTATGTACTGGAAACACTTGCCGAAGTCCAATAGCCGAAAGTATCGCGAAGAAAATGCTTGTAGATGACACAATTAATTCTAGAGGACTGTTCGCGATTGATGGTCAATCCGTATCACCAGAGTCATTAGAAGTCATTATGGAGCATAATTTTCCTGAACCTACTGTAGCTAAGCAATTTAGTGAGAATGATTTGAATAGTGACTTAATTTTAACGATGACAGATATGCATAAACAACAACTGGTTTCTCATTACGGTGACAATGGTCGCATTTATCAACTCAGTGAATATGTTGGAGAAATAGGTGACATTGTTGATCCTTTTGGTGGTAGCATAGATACTTACTGTCAAACGTTTGAACAACTTCTGTATTTGATAGGTAAGTTACGTACAAATTCATAAGCCAAATATTATACAATTAGTATATGTTAAGCTTTAAATAAGTTATAATGAAGAAGTATAGCTAGTTTGCTATGCTTCTTTTTAATTATGTATTTAAGGTGGAGATTTCAATGCAAAAACTTAAAACTTTGCTTGATGAACTTAAATCGCAATCATTTTTCAATGAAAATGAAATTTGTGTGATAGGATGTTCGACTTCTGAAGTTATAGGACAGAAGATTGGTTCTGTAGGTTCAATGGAAGTTGCTGAAACGATCTTTAATGCATTAGAAGAAGTGAAACAAGATACTGGTGTTTCTTTTGCATTCCAAGGTTGTGAACACATTAATAGAGCAGTCACAATTGAACGTGAAGATTTCAACCCCCTAACTATGGAAGAAGTCACTGTTGTTCCCGATGTTCACGCAGGAGGTAGTCTTGCTACATATGCTTATAAGCATATGAATGACCCAATCGTAGTTGAACATATTTCAGTACCTAAAGGTATTGATATAGGTCAAACATTAATTGGAATGCATATTAAACACGTTTGTGTACCGGTTAGGACAAGTGTCAAACAGGTTGGTGAAGCAATTGTAACGATTGCAACCTCAAGACCTAAGAAAATCGGTGGTGAACGAGCTAAATACGAATAAGCTTGAAAGCGTAGGAGGGGATTTTTATGTCTTATATCCAAAATCAAGATAAAGCTGTCTATGAAGCGATTCAAAATGAATACAATAGACAAAATAACAACATTGAATTAATAGCATCTGAAAATTTTGTATCTGAAGCGGTAATGGAAGCACAGGGTTCTGTAATGACTAATAAATATGCTGAAGGCTATCCTGGTCGTCGCTATTATGGTGGTTGTGATTATGTAGACGTTACAGAAACAATTGCTATCGAACGAGCTAAAGCATTATTTGGTGCTGAACATGTAAATGTGCAACCACATTCAGGTTCTCAAGCAAACATGGCAGTTTATCTTGTCGCTCTAGAGATGGGTGATACTGTTTTAGGAATGAATTTAAGTCATGGTGGTCACTTAACACACGGGTCACCAGTTAATTTTAGTGGTAAATTCTATAATTTTGTTGACTATGGTGTAGATAAGGAAACTGAAAAAATTGACTATGAAGTGGTGCGTCAATTAGCGCATGAACATAAACCTAAATTGATAGTTGCAGGTACATCAGCATATTCAAGACAACTGGATTTTAAAAAGTTTAAAGAAATCGCTGATGAAGTTGGTGCTAAATTAATGGTTGATATGGCCCATATCGCTGGTTTAGTAGCAACAGGTTTACATCCAAATCCTGTTGAACATGCAGACTTTGTAACTACAACTACTCATAAAACTTTACGTGGCCCACGTGGAGGCTTAATTCTCTGTAAAGAAGAGTATAAGAAAGATATTGATAAAACAATATTCCCTGGAATTCAAGGTGGCCCTTTAGAGCATGTCATTGCAGCTAAAGCTGTTGCGTTTGGTGAAGCGCTTGAGCAAGATTTTAAAGTTTATCAAGAACAAGTAATTAAAAACGCTAAAGTACTTTCACAAACATTGCAAGAAGAAGGCTTTAGAATTGTTTCAGGAGGAACTGATAATCATTTACTTTCTGTAGATGTTAAAAATTCAGTTAATGTTACTGGTAAAGAAGCTGAAGCGACTTTAGATTCTATTGGAATAACATGTAATAAAAATACAATCCCATTTGATCAAGAAAAAGCATTCGTAACAAGTGGTATACGTTTAGGTACACCTGCAGCCACTACGAGAGGCTTTGATGAGGAAGCGTTTAAAGAAGTAGGTCGTATTATTAGCTTAGCACTAAAAAATCCTAATAATGATACTAAATTAAAAGAAGCAAGAGAAAGAGTAAGTCGTTTAACTGCTAAATATCCGCTATATGAATAATTTATAAAATTTTGGAGGAAATATAAATGAGTAAAGTACATGTATTTGATCACCCACTAATTCAACACAAATTAAGTTACATCCGTGATATGAATACGGGAACTAAAGAATTTAGAGAACTTGTTGATGAAGTAGGCATGTTAATGGCGTATGAAGTTACTAGAGATTTAGAACTGCAAGATGTAGAAATTAAAACGCCAGTAACAACAATGACTGCAAAAAGATTAGCTGGTAAAAAATTAGCGATCGTTCCAATACTTAGAGCTGGTTTGGGTATGACAGATGGTGTGTTAAATCTAGTACCAGCGGCTAGAGTAGGTCATATTGGTCTATATCGTGATCCTAACACATTAAAAGCAGTAGAATACTTTGCTAAACTTCCACAAGACATTGATGAGAGACAAATCATTGTTGTAGATCCAATGCTAGCAACTGGAGCATCAGCAATTGAAGCCATCAATTCATTAAAGAAACGCGGTGCAAAAAATATTAGATTCATGTGTTTAATTGCAGCACCAGAAGGTGTAGAAAAGATGCAAGAGGCGCATGATGATGTAGATATTTATATTGCAGCATTAGATGAAAAATTAAATGATAAAGCATACATTACGCCTGGTTTAGGTGATGCTGGGGACAGATTATTTGGTACAAAATAGTATTTAGGAGCTTAAAGTATGAAAAAAATTATGACAGTCTTTGGTACTAGACCAGAAGCGATTAAGATGGCACCTTTAGTAAAGGCACTCGAATATGATGCTGAGTTAGAACCAATGATTGTTGTAACTGCTCAGCATCGTGAGATGTTAGATTCAGTATTACATACTTTTAACATTAAGCCACATTATGATTTAAATATTATGAAGGAAGGTCAAACACTTTCCGACATTACCTCAAGAGCTATGACGAAACTTGAAGATGTTATAAAAAAAGAGAAACCAGATATGGTATTAGTTCATGGCGACACAACTACAACATTTTCTGGTGCTCTTGCTGCTTTTTATAATAAAGTTGCTATTGGTCATGTTGAAGCAGGTTTAAGAACGCGACATAAATATACGCCATTTCCAGAAGAAGTGAATAGGCAAATGGTAAGTAATTTAGCCGATATACATTTTGCACCTACTAAAGGGGCGGCTAATAATCTACTTCAAGAAAACAAGAGTCCTGATTCAATTATTATTACTGGAAATACTGCTATCGACACACTCGAACTAACAATTCAAAAAGAATATAATTCAGATATTATAAGAAAACATCAAGGTAAACGTATTATATTATTAACTGTCCATAGACGAGAAAATGTCGGACAGCCAATGATTGATATTTACAAAGCGATGCGCAAAATTGTGGATGAATATGAAGATATCGTTATTGTGTCTCCTTTACATTTAAATCCTAAAGTAAGAGAACTAGCTTACGAGTATTTAGGAGAACATGAACGTATAGAATTAATTGAACCACTCGATGTTGTAGATTTTCATAATTTTGCAAATAAAGCATATTTAATTTTGACTGATTCAGGGGGGATTCAAGAAGAAGCCCCTTCATTAAATAAACCTGTTCTTGTTCTAAGAGATGTAACTGAAAGACCAGAAGGTGTAACAGCAGGTACTTTAAAGGTTGTAGGCACTGATTTTGATAATGTTTTTAAATCAACAACAGAAATCTTAGAAAATCAAATGATTTATGATCAAATGGCGCTAACTCAAAATCCTTATGGTGATGGCAATGCATCTTTGAGAATATGTGAGAGTATAAAATATTATTTCGGCTTAACTTCAAAAATGCCAAAGTCTTTCAATTCATAAAATAATCTTAATTGTGAACATTTTTTGACAATTAAATAGTCAATTTTTACAACAATTTGAATAGAATTGACACACTATTTCCCCTATATTATTATTAAATTTGTATGAGTGGAACGGTTTGCATGGTTGTCATAAGTTAATTTGGAGGAAAAAAATGAGGCGTTTCAGCATCATATTTAAACAATTCATTCAATATTATATTTATTTTCTAATTTTATTGGGTGTATTGTATATCATTATTCCAAAACCTTTTATTCTTGGATTGATAATCGGCACAGTTGGATCTTTAATAAATACCTATATTTTCGAATTATATTTATCTCGGGCAAAACAACCAGATAATATACACATTTCTACAGGCAATACTTGGAGGTACTTAGTCGCTATCATTGCGTGCGTAATATGGTTTTTATTAAAAGTTTATGTCAATATTATTGGAATAATGATAGGTCTTATGTTTTCTTATGTTTTAATCATACTACGCCCTCTACTGCTAAAGAGTTAAAATTTTAAGAACGAAAGAGGTGAGTACATGGATCACAAAAACCCGCTCGTGAGTTGGAATGTGTTTGGTTTTGATCTCGTTTTCAATTTAGCAAGCATCATGATGTTAGTTATTACAGCAATCATTGTTTTTCTTATAGCAATTATTTGTACACGTAATTTAAAGAAAAGACCATCAGGTAAACAGAATTTTATTGAATGGATCTTTGACTTTGTGAGAAGCATCATTGAGAGTAATATGGCTTGGAAAAAAGGTGGTCAGTTTCACTTCTTAGCTGTAACATTGATATTATTTATCTTTGTTGCAAACATGTTAGGGTTACCATTTGCTATAGTGACTAAAGATCATTATCTATGGTGGAAATCTCCAACAGCAGATGCAACAGTCACATTGACATTGTCAACTATGATGATATTACTTACACACTATTATGGTGTGAAAATGCGTGGTACTAAGGCATACATAGGTAATTACTTCAAACCATTCTGGCCTTTAGCAATTATCAATGTTTTTGAAGAATTCTCTTCAACATTAACACTTGGACTACGTTTATACGGTAATATTTTTGCCGGTGAATTATTACTTTCATTATTAGCCGGTTTAGTTGTAAGTAGTGCTTGGGGTTGGATTATAGGTATTCCAGGCTTAATCGTATGGCAAGGATTCTCAATCTTTGTTGGCTCAATCCAGGCATATATATTTATCATGCTTTCAATGGTTTACATGTCCCACAAAGTAGCGGACACACATTAACTTAAACAAACATTTTAGGAGGAATTATTAATATGGGTTTAATCGCAGCAGCAATTGCAATTGGTTTATCAGCACTAGGCGCAGGTATCGGTAACGGTCTTATCGTTTCAAGAACAGTAGAAGGTGTAGCTCGTCAACCAGAAGCACGTGGACAATTAATGAGTATCATGTTCATCGGTATTGGTTTAGTTGAGGCATTACCTATCATCGGTGTTGTAATCGCATTCATGACTCTTTTCCAATAAGAAAATTTCATGGCGAAGTCACTTGGATCTTCGCCGTTCGTTTTATTTAATGGCAAGTGGTGATTAATTATGAAAGGAGTGTCAAATGCCAGTGAATGCATTAACTAATTCATTCGTTCTAGGTGCAGCAGGTGGTGGAGTTGAATGGGGTACTGTCATTGTAACAGTTATCACATTTGCTATATTACTAGCACTACTTAAGAAATTTGCTTGGGGTCCATTAAAAGAAGTAATGGATAAACGTGAACGTGACATCAATAGAGACATTGATGAAGCCGAAGAAGCAAAATTAAATGCACAAAAACTTGAAGAAGAAAACAAAAAGACACTAAAACAAACTCAAGATGAAGTCCAACGTATTTTAGAAGATGCTAGAGTTCAAGCACGTAAACAACACGAAGAAATCATTCATGAAGCAAATATTCGTGCAAACGGTATGATTGAAACTGCTCAAAGTGAAATCAATAGCGAGAAAGAACGTGCATTAGCGGATATTAACAATCAAGTGTCTGAATTATCAGTATTAATTGCTTCTAAAGTACTTCAAAAAGAAATTTCAGAACAAGATCAAAAAGAACTTGTTGATAAGTATTTAAAAGAGGCAGGCGATAAATAATGGCAGATGTAGCAAATAAATACGCTAAAGCATTATTTGACGTCGCTATTGATAAAGATAGATTAGATTTAATGTATCATGAATTGAGTGAAGTTAGTGAAGCTACGAGAAACTATGGTGAAGATTTTAGAGCAATTGACTCAAATCCTAACCAACCAGCTTCAGAAAGACGCAAATTTGTTGGTATCATTTTTGGAGATGCTAATTATTACTTGAAAAATATGCTAATGATATTAGCTAATAATCGTCATTTAGTACTTATCAATTCAATTTTTAAAGAATTCAAAAGTTTATATAATGAATATCATAATGAAGATTCAGCAATTGTTGAATCAGTTTATCAATTAAGTGATGAAGAACTTGATCGCATTAAAGACTTAATTTTAAAACAAACTAATTTATCTCAAGTACATATTACTACGAAAATAAATCCAGAATTAATTGGAGGATTTAGAGTTAAAGTTGGTACTACTGTGCTAGATGGCAGTGTTAAAAAAGATTTAGAACAAATCGAACGCAAATTTAGAAGAGTAAACTAAAATAAAGAGGAGTGACATAGATGGCCATAAAAGCTGAAGAAATCAGTGCATTACTTCGCTCACAAATTGAAAATTATGAGTCTGAAATGTCTGTAACTGATGTTGGTACGGTACTCCAAATTGGTGACGGTATCGCATTAATTCACGGATTAAATGACTGTATGGCTGGTGAGCTAGTAGAGTTCTCAAATGGTGTTCTTGGTTTAGCTCAAAACCTTGAAGAATCAAATGTGGGTGTAGTTATTTTAGGACCATATACTGAAATTACTGAAGGCGACGAAGTTAGACGTACTGGACGTATTATGGAAGTTCCAGTAGGGGAAGAACTTATGGGTCGTGTTGTTAACCCACTTGGTCAACCTATTGATGGGCAAGGTCCTATCAATACAACTAAAACACGTCCTGTTGAGCAAAAAGCTACAGGTGTAATGGCTCGTAAATCTGTTGACGAACCACTTCAAACTGGTATTAAAGCGATTGACGCATTAGTTCCAATTGGACGTGGTCAACGTGAGTTAATTATCGGAGATAGACAAACAGGTAAAACAACAATCGGTATTGATACAATTTTAAACCAAAAAGGTTTAGATACAATTTGCATTTACGTAGCAATTGGTCAAAAAGATTCAACTGTGCGTGCAAATGTAGAAAAATTGCGTCAAGCTGGTGCATTAGATTACACAATTGTTGTTTCAGCTTCAGCATCTGAACCTTCACCATTACTTTACATTGCACCTTACTCAGGTGTAACTATGGGTGAAGAGTTTATGTTCAATGGGAAACATGTATTAATCGTTTACGATGATTTAACTAAACAAGCTGCTGCTTATCGTGAGTTATCATTATTATTACGTAGACCACCAGGTCGTGAAGCGTATCCAGGTGACGTATTCTACCTGCATAGTAGATTATTAGAAAGAGCAGCTAAACTTAATGATGATTTAGGTGGCGGTTCAATAACTGCTTTACCAATCATTGAAACACAAGCAGGGGATATTTCTGCATACGTACCAACTAACGTAATTTCAATTACAGATGGACAAATTTTCTTACAATCTGATTTATTCTTCTCAGGTGTAAGACCAGCGATTAATGCAGGACAATCAGTTTCACGTGTAGGTGGATCTGCTCAAATTAAAGCAATGAAGAAAGTAGCAGGTACGCTACGTTTAGACTTAGCTTCATATAGAGAATTAGAATCATTTGCACAATTCGGTTCTGATTTAGATGAATTTACAGCTAGAAAACTTGAAAGAGGTAAACGTACGGTTGAAGTCTTGAAACAAGATCAAAACAAACCACTTCCTGTTGAAAATCAAGTTTTAATTATCTATGCATTAACAAAAGGTTACCTAGATGATATTCCTGTAGAAGACATCACACGTTTTGAAGATGAATTGAATAGTTGGACTAAATCAAATGGTTCAGACTTATTAAATGAAATTAGAGAAACTGGTGGCTTACCATCTGATGATAAATTTGAAGCAACTATTAATGAATTCAAGAAAAGCTTTAGCAAATCTGAATAATTAAACTTTAAATTGAAAGGGTGGTGAGATAATGGCTTCATTAAAAGAGATAGATGGTCGTATTAAATCGACGAAAAAAATGAAACAAATTACCAAAGCGATGAATATGGTATCAAGTTCAAAATTACGTCGAGCTGAAAAAAACACTAAACAATTTGAACCTTATATGGAGAAAATGCAAGATGCTATTACTGCAATTGCAGGTGCTAGTAAAAATTCTAGTCATCCTATGCTTAGACCTAGACAAGTTCAACGTAGTGGCTACCTAGTTATTACAAGTGATAAAGGCTTAGCAGGTGCTTATAGTTCAAATGTACTAAAACGACTTATTAATGATATTAAAGAAAAGCATTCTAGCAGTGACGAATATAGTATTATTGTATTGGGTCAATCTGGTGTTGATTTCCTTAAAAATAGAGGTTATGAAATTGAGAATTCACTTGTTGAAGTTCCTGATCAACCTTCTTTTAAATCAATACAAGCAATTGCTAAACATGCGATTGACTTATTCAGTGAAGAACATATTGACGAATTAAAAATTTATTACAGTCACTATGTTAGTGTTCTTGAAAATAAACCAGCAACTAAACAAGTTTTACCATTATCTCGTGAAGATTCTAGCCAAGGTCAAGGCCAAATGTCTTCATATGAATTTGAGCCTGATAAAGAATCTATCCTAAGTGTTATTCTTCCTCAATATGTTGAAAGTTTAATTTATGGAACGATTTTAGATGCTAAGGCTAGTGAACATGCAGCGAGAATGACTGCAATGAAAAATGCTTCTGATAATGCAACTGAACTTATTGATGACTTATCATTACAATATAATAGAGCTAGACAAGCTGAAATCACTCAACAAATCACAGAAATTGTTGGTGGTTCCGCAGCACTTGAATAATAATTTAAAGGAGGAAACAACATGAGTAATGGCCGTGTAACTCAGGTTATGGGTCCTGTTATTGACGTTCGTTTTGAACATAATGAAGTACCTGAAATTAATAACGCCTTAATCATCGAAGTTCCCAAAGAAGATGGTACTTTTGAATTAACACTTGAAGTTGCATTACAACTAGGTGATGACGTTGTTCGTACAATTGCCATGGATTCAACAGATGGTGTTCAACGTGGTATGGAAGTTCAGAACACTGAAAAAGACATTTCAGTACCAGTTGGCGAAGTAACTTTAGGACGTGTATTTAACGTATTAGGTGACACAATTGATTTAGAAGATAAATTAGATGGTTCAGTAAGACGTGATCCAATTCATAGACAATCACCTAATTTTGACGAATTATCAACTGAAGTAGAAATTCTTGAAACTGGAATCAAAGTTGTAGACTTATTAGCACCATACATCAAAGGTGGTAAAATCGGTCTATTTGGTGGTGCCGGTGTTGGTAAAACCGTTTTAATCCAAGAATTGATTAATAATATCGCACAAGAACATGGTGGTATTTCAGTATTTGCTGGTGTAGGTGAACGTACACGTGAAGGTAACGACCTATATTATGAAATGAGAGATAGTGGCGTTATTGAGAAAACAGCAATGGTATTTGGTCAAATGAACGAGCCACCTGGTGCGCGTATGCGTGTGGCACTTTCTGCATTGACAATGGCTGAGTATTTCCGTGATGAACAAGGACAAGACGTTCTGTTATTCATCGATAACATTTTCAGATTTACTCAAGCAGGTTCAGAAGTATCAGCATTATTAGGACGTATGCCATCAGCTGTAGGTTATCAACCTACTTTAGCTACGGAAATGGGTCAATTACAAGAACGTATTACATCAACGAATAAAGGTTCAGTAACCTCAATTCAAGCTGTATTCGTACCAGCCGATGACTATACTGACCCAGCGCCAGCAACTGCATTCGCTCACTTAGATGCTACAACTAACTTAGAACGTAAATTAACTGAGATGGGTATCTATCCTGCCGTGGATCCTTTAGCATCTACATCAAGAGCGTTAGAACCAGCAATTGTTGGTCAAGAGCATTATGAAGTAGCACGAGATGTCCAATCAACACTTCAAAAATATAGAGAATTACAAGATATCATTGCTATTTTAGGTATGGATGAGTTATCAGAAGAAGATAAATTGACTGTAGAACGTGCACGTCGAATTCAATTCTTCTTGTCACAAAACTTCCATGTAGCAGAACAATTCACTGGTCAAAAAGGTTCATACGTTCCTGTTAAAACTACAGTAGCTGATTTTAAAGACATTTTAGATGGTAAATATGACCATATTCCTGAAGATGCTTTCCGTTTAATTGGAAGTATGGAAGATGTCATTGCCAAAGCAAAAGATATGGGTGTTGAAGTCTAAACAATTAGGAGGTATAGATAATGAGTACAGTTAATCTTGATATTGTCACTCCTAATGGTTCAGTCTACGAAAAAGATGACGTTGAATTAGTTGTTTTTCAGACTACAGCTGGTGAAATGGGTGTCATGAGTGGGCATATTCCGACAGTTGCCGCATTAAAAATAGGCCATGTAAAAGTGAATTTTAGAAATGGTACTGAATATATAGCTGTTAGTGGTGGCTTTGTTGAAATTAGACAACATAAAGTATCTGTCATTGTTCAAACAGCTGAAACTGCAAGTGAAATTGATGTAGAACGAGCTAAATTAGCTCGTCAAAGAGCACAATCTCATTTAGAAGATCAGGATAACAGTGATATAAACAGAGCTAAAAGAGCGTTGGCAAGAGCTGAAAACCGCTTACGCGTAGCAGAATTAAAATAATTAAAAAGGTTTGGAAACTAACTTTAGTTTTCAAACCTTTTTTATGTTGTATCATAGTCACGATTAGTATCATTCTGTGCTTATTTAATGTACAATATAGTACAGAAATCTAAAAGGAGAGAATGTCATGGATTATATTGGACAATTTGCAATAATACACTTAATTTTACATGTTCTGTGTATTTGCATAGCTTATTGGGCATTAAACTCTCTAAAATTAGATCAATTTTTTAAAAAAGGCTATGCTACTCAAGTACAAGTTTGTCTAATGTTTTTAGCAGTATTATTGGGTACAGCTGTCAGTAATTTTTTAATTGATTTATTACAATTCTCAACACAAGTGAAATTTTTATTTCAATAATGAGTTTATTGTAAATTCTTTTTAAAAATGGATATAATAAATAAATAATTGATTGAAAACCGGGAAATGATGATAGTAATAGGAGTTTAAAGTGGAGGATTATTATGGATAAAATAGTTATAAAAGGTGGCAATCGCCTAACTGGAGAAGTTAAAGTTGAAGGAGCTAAAAATGCAGTTTTACCAGTACTAACTGCATCACTGTTAGCATCAGAAGGTCAAAGTAAACTTGTTAACGTTCCAGATCTAAGTGATGTTGTTACAATAAATAATGTGTTATCAACATTAAACGCTAATGTGGAGTATAACAAAGAAGAAGGTGCCGTATTAGTTGATGCATCTACAACATTAAAAGAAGAGGCACCTTATGAATATGTTAGTAAGATGCGTGCGAGCATTTTGGTTATGGGTCCTTTACTAGCTCGATTAGGACATGCCATTGTCGCATTACCAGGCGGTTGTGCAATTGGTGCACGACCAATAGAGCAGCATATTAAAGGTTTTGAAGCTCTAGGTGCTGAAATTCACCTTGAAAATGGAAATATTTATGCTAGTACAAAAGATGGTTTAAAAGGTACAGATATTCATTTAGATTTCCCTAGTGTAGGTGCAACTCAAAACATTATTATGGCTGCTTCACTTGCAAAGGGTAAAACAGTAATTGAAAATGTTGCTAAAGAACCTGAAATTGTTGATTTAGCAAATTATATCAATGAAATGGGTGGTAAAGTTACCGGAGCTGGTACTGATACTATTACAATTCATGGTGTCGAAAAATTAAGAGGTGTTGAACATTCAATTATTCCAGATAGAATTGAAGCAGGTACCCTTATCATAGCTGCTGCAATTACACGTGGTGATGTATTTGTTCGAGACGCTGTGAAGGAACACATGACTAGTTTAATTTATAAACTAGAAGAAATGGGTGTTAATTTAGATTTCCAAGAAGATGGTGTAAGAGTCACTGCTGAGGATGAACTTAAACCAGTTGACGTTAAAACATTGCCACATCCTGGATTCCCAACAGATATGCAATCACAAATGATGGCGTTATTATTAACAGCTGAAGGTCATAAAGTGATAACTGAAACAGTCTTTGAAAATAGATTTATGCATGTTGCCGAATTTAGACGTATGAATGCAAATATTACTGTAGAAGGCAGAAGCGCTAAAATACAAGGTAAGAGTCAATTACAAGGTGCTCAAGTTAAAGCAACGGATTTACGTGCAGCTGCGGCATTAATATTAGCTGGTTTAGTAGCTGAAGGTACAACTCAGGTTACTGAATTGAAACATTTAGACCGTGGTTACGTTAATTTCCATGAGAAATTAAAATCATTGGGTGCTAACATTGAAAGAGTAAATGATTAATAAGATATTTTTCGTATAAACTTCTGGAGGACTTACATTATGGAAACAATTTTCGATTATAATCAAATTAAACAAATCATTCCACATAGACAACCATTTTTACTAATAGACCGTGTAGTTGAATATGAAGAAGGCAAAAGATGTGTGGGCTTAAAACAAGTATCTGGTAATGAGCCTTTTTTCCAAGGACACTTTCCAGATTATGCTGTGATGCCTGGCGTACTAATTACTGAAGCTTTAGCTCAAACAGGAGCTGTTGCTATGCTAAACAGTGAAGAGAATAAAGGTAAAATTGCTTTATTTGCTGGTATTGATAAATGTAGATTTAAAAAGCAAGTAACTCCTGGTGATACTTTAATGTTAGAAGTAGAAATTACTAAAATTAAAGGTCCGATTGGAAAAGGTACAGCTAAAGCAACTGTTGATGGACAATTAGCTTGCAGTTGTGAACTAACTTTTGCAATTCAAGATGCTTAAATAATCAAAAATTGCCTCCTAATTTAATAAAGTGTTAGGAGGCAATTTTTTATTCTCTCTCAAATTTTTCTTCTTTAAGTTTTGGTTTTGATTGCATCATTCGATTGAATGTTATTTTTAACTCTTCACCAGAAAGACCTTCATCAATTAACTGTTCTAATAAACTCTCTGCATATACTTGACGTAAAGTATAAATATGACAGTCAAATACTATTGACATTGTTGTTTCGAATTCAGAAATGCTTTTAATTGTGGCATCAAATAAAGCGGGATCATTTGAAGGACGCGTTATCACGACTCTAATGTCCAATAAAGTTTGATCATCATAATATTTTTTCATTGTCTCATAATGTGCATTTGAAATGACAACCTCTAAGAGCCAACCTGTGCCACTATTTTCTTTATTAATGATTACACCATCTTCTAACTCGAATTCAGTTATTCCACCATTTTCGTTAACGATTTGAAAACGTACAGCTTTAAATGTCTTCACTTCATCACATCCCCAAAAAAATTTGAAATTATGCAAAAAATGAAATTATTAATAATCTAATATGAGTTTTACAATTATTTTCTTTAAATATATCAAACTTTGTGTAATAAGAGGAATAAAAATATTAAAAATAGAATTTTGACGCCTAAATTATAAATGAATAATATAGTTATAGAAGGAGGTGACACATGCTAAATAAAATTGTGATAGTAGGTCGATTGACCAAAAAGGCACAAATATTTGAAAACGAGGAGGTGAAGATAGCTACGTTCTGTGTTGCAACTGAACGTAATTATAAAGATGAAAATAATGAAATAGCTTGTGATTATATTTTTTGTAAAGCATTTGGTAAAACAGCAACAAATATAGAATCATATACAGACCAAGGCACTTTAGTTGGTATTACAGGACAAATGAGATCTCGTAAGTACGATAAAGATGGCCAAACGCACTTTGTGACTGAATTATATGTTGAAACAATTAAATTTATGTCCCCTAAATCTAAAAACGATAATATTCTTCCTAACACCTCATATGATGAAGACGCTTATTCCTTTGATCACCTTGAAGTGATTGATGTTAAATAATCTTCTAATAACTCCATCCCTATTTACTATAAAAACTTCTTTTAATTATACTCATGGCCTCTCTTATATAAAGAATTTATAAGGGAGGCTATTAAATTACCCGTTTAATTATCTGAAAGATTTCATAAATATTACAAAGAAAAGATGTTTATATACCTATTCAAAGCTGTCATGATAGTTTGCAATTGAAATAATTATGGTTTTACTAATGTAATTTCTATGTAAAAAAGTCCTGTCTTTTTTTATTTCACTGTAACCTACTATGATTTTATGGATGTTAAAGTGGTACTTGTAAAATTAATTAAGACACAAACATTCTTAGGAGGATATATATATTATGAAAAAGACAATTATTGCTTCATCATTAGCAGTAGGTTTAGGAGTAGTTGCTGGCAACGCTGGACACGCAGATGCGAGCGAAGCTCAAGTAAATAAAGCAGAATTAGCTCAATTAGCTCAATCAAATGATCAATCATTAAATGATAGCCCTATTCAAGAGGGTGCTTACAATGTAACTTTTGATTATGAAGGTTTCACTTATCATTTTGAATCAGATGGTACTAACTGGAGTTGGAACTATGCACAATCAGGTCAAGCTTCTCAACAACAAGATGTAAGTGCACAAGTTTCAACTGTTTCTAATCAAACTTCAGCTGAACAAGTTGGTTCTCAACAACAATCTAGTCAAGTTCAACCAACTCAAACTCAACAAGCACCTCAAACTGAACAAACACAACAACCACAAACTGAAGCTACAACTTCTAACTCAAGTTCTTCAAATAACAATGCTTCAAGTGGTTCTTCTGTAAATGTTAACAGTCATTTACAACAAATTGCACAACGTGAATCTGGTGGCGACATTACTGCTATCAACCCAAGTTCAGGTGCAGCAGGTAAATATCAATTCTTACAATCTACTTGGGATTCAGTAGCTCCTGATGAATATAAAGGTGTTTCACCAGCACAAGCTCCTGAACACGTACAAGATGCTGCAGCAGTTAAATTATATAACACTGCAGGCGCTTCACAATGGGTAACTGCATAATATAGTAATTTAATCATTTAAAGTAAGAGTGGAACAGTGAATTTTGTTCCACTCTTTTTTGTTTTGTTTGATAAAACGCAGTCATTTTGGTATTGTTAAATTAATAAATTAATGCTACTAGGGGAGCCATAGTAAATGGCTGAGATGATTAATTCAGACCCTTATAACCTGATTTGGTTAGTACCAACGTAGGAAAGTAGTTATGTAAATGTTACGTTCTCTTTATTGAATGATAGCTACATTTCTACGTTGAAATGTAGCATTTTTTAATTTTAAGGAGGATTAATATGACATTTTCAACTGAGATTAAAGAGGCTGCGCAACCTATTATTGAAGAAATTTATAATGATGGCTTTATACAAGACCTATTAAAAGGGGATTTAGATGCTCAAGCAGTACGTCAATATTTAAGAGCAGATGCGTCATATTTGAAAGAATTTACAAATTTATATGCACTTCTTATCCCAAAAGCGCCATCAATGAAGGATGTTAAATTTTTAGTTGAACAAATTGAATTTATGCTTGATGGTGAGGTTGAGGCACATGAAATCCTAGCAGATTATATCAATGAACCTTATGAAGAAATTGTTAAAGAAAAAGTATGGCCACCTAGTGGAGATCATTACATTAAACATATGTATTATCACGCATATGCTCATGAAAATGCTGCGTATACTATAGCTGCAATGGCACCTTGTCCTTATGTATATGAAGTAGTAGCTAAAATGGCATTAGAGGATCAAAACCTAAATAGAGATTCTGTTACAGCAAAATGGTTTGATTTCTATAGTACAGAAATGCGACCATTAATTGAAGTATTTGATAATTTATTAGATAAATTAACAACAAATTGTACAGAACAAGAGAAGAAAGATATTAAAGAAAGTTTCTTACAAAGTACCGTACATGAACGTAATTTCTTTAATATGGCTTATATTAATGAACAGTGGAACTTCGGAGGCGATAAAAATGCATAAACCCAAAATTGCTTTAACAATTGCAGGAACCGATCCATCAGGTGGCGCTGGTGTGATGGCCGATTTAAAATCATTTCATGCCTGTGGCGTCTACGGTATGGCAGCGATTACAAGTATCGTTGCGCAAAACACTAAAGGCGTTCAACATATCCATAATCTTGAGACAAGTTGGGTACAAGAACAATTAGACAGTGTCTTTAATGATGAATTACCACATGCTATTAAGACAGGCATGATTGCAACTCATGAAACAATGGAGTTAATCCAACATTATTTGAAACAACACTCAGATATTCCATACGTTATTGATCCAGTTATGCTTGCTAAAAGTGGTGATTCACTCATGGATGATGATACTAAGAAACATTTACAGAATACATTACTACCTTTAGCAGATGTCGTCACACCTAATATTCCTGAAGCAGAGGAAATTACAGGTATCAAACTAGACACTGAAGAAAATATACGAAAAGCTGGTAACATATTTATTAACGAGATAGGTAGTAAAGGCGTCGTAATAAAAGGTGGGCATTCTACTGATTTAAACAATGCCAAAGATTTCTTGTTTACTAAGGATGATGTATATACTTTTGAAGATCAACGCTTTGATACAAAACATACTCACGGCACCGGATGTACATTTTCAGCGGTAATTACTGCAGAACTTGCAAAAGGTAAATCAATCTATGAAGCGGTAAAAAAAGCTAAGAAATTTATTTCATTAAGTATTCAATATACGCCAGAGATTGGTCAGGGTAGAGGGCCGGTAAACCATTTTGCCTATATGAAGAAAGTAGGTTTAGATGATGAATAACTTAGAACGTTTGAGACAAGAGAACCCTCTAGTTGTGTGTTATACAAATGATGTCGTGAAGAATTTTACAGCCAATGGTTTACTCAGTATCGGCGCGAGCCCAGCAATGAGTGAAGCACCTGAAGAAGCGAGAGAATTTTATAAAGTCGCTGGTGCATTACTTATTAATATTGGCACGATGACTAAAGCAAATGAACAAGACATATTGGAAATTGGTAAAATTGCGAATCAACAAGGAACACCGATTGTATTTGATCCAGTGGCAGTTGGTGCATCTTCATATCGTAAAGCATTTTGCCAAAAATTCTTATCAGAAGTGAAAGTATCAGTAATTAAAGGAAATGCCTCAGAAATTTTAACGTTAGTAGATGCGACTACAACGATGAAAGGTACAGATGGTGAAACTGACTTAGATGTTGTTGAAATAGCTAAGAGAGTCCATGAGGAATTGAATACAGCCATCGTGTTAACAGGTAAAGATGATGTTGTTGTCCAAGGTGGCAAAGTTGTCAAGTTATCTAATGGGTCACCTTTATTAGCTAAAATTACTGGTGCTGGATGTTTACTCGGTGGTATTGTAGCGAGTTTCTTATTTAGAGAAGAAAATCCAACACTACAAGTGTTAGAAGAAGCAGTGAGCATTTATAATATTGCAGCTGAACTTGCTGAAAAGGATCAACAAGTGAATGGACCAGGTACATTTTTACCCAAACTATTAGATCAAATGTATAACATTGACTTTAATACTTACCAACACCAAGTCAAAAGACAAGAGGTTGAATAATATGTTTAATTCATCATTATTAAACGTTTATTTTATTTGCGGTACGCAAGATGTTCCAGAAGGAAAAGATATTAGAGTAATACTAAAGCAAGCTTTAGAAGCTGGAATTACCCTTTTTCAATTCCGTGAAAAGGGGCCAACATCATTAGATGGTGTTGCGAAAGAAGATTTAGCAATTGATTTATTAAAACTATGTCATGACTATCAAGTACCATTTATTGTAAATGACGATGTTGATTTAGCTGAAAAAATAAATGCAGACGGTATTCATGTAGGGCAAGATGATGTAAATGTGAAGTCTTTTGCTGAACGTTTTAGAGATAAAATCATTGGGCTTAGCATTGGAAATGAGAAAGAATATTACCATTCGGATTTAGAACATGTTGATTATATTGGAGTTGGACCTATGTTTGCAACAATCTCTAAAGATGATGCTAACGCACCAGTAGGTCCTTCAATGATTGCTAAATTAAAGAACATCAATCCTTCGTTACCAATGGTAGCAATTGGAGGCATAACAGAAGACAATATTGAACCTATTTCTCAAAATGGTGCAGATGGTGTTTCAGTTATTTCAGCGATTGCACGTAGTCATAATATTGACAAGACTGTTACTAAAATGAAAAGTTATTTCAAATAAATAATAAAATTTTTCTTTTTTTGTTTTCCAGTACACGGTTACTATGATAAAATAATCTCTATGTGAATATATCAATAGAGGTGTAAAAATGAAGAAGAAAGCGTTACTACCTTTGTTATTAGGGGTAATGGTCTTTTTAGCCGGATGTGACTATTCTAAATCTAGTAATAGAGATGGATTTTTCTATAATACATTCGTAGAACCAATGTCTAAAGTATTACATTGGTTAGGCCATTCAGTATTTAACGATGACTACGGTATTGCAATTATCGTATTAGTTTTAGTAATACGTATTATCTTGTTACCATTCATGCTATCAAACTATAAAAATAGTCATTTGATGCGTGAAAAAATGAAAGTTGCCAAACCAGAAGTTGATGGCGTGCAAGAGAAAGTTAAACGTGCACGTACTCAAGAAGAGAAAATGGCAGCAAACCAAGAAATGATGGAAGTTTATAAGAAATACGATATTAATCCAATGAAGAGTGCATTAGGATGTTTACCTGTATTAATTCAAATGCCAGTTGTCATGGGATTATACTTTGTATTACGTTACCGTATTGGTGGCGGTATTGCAGAACATCCTCACTTCTTATGGTTTAATTTAATACATCCTGATATTTGGATTACTATTATTGCCGGTGTGCTTTACTTTATCCAAGCTTGGGTATCAAGTAAGCAAATGCCTCAAGAACAACGTCAAATGACATATATGATGATGATTGTATCACCAATCATGATTATTTGGATTTCATTAAGTTCGGCTTCAGCTTTAGGTTTATATTGGTCAGTCAGTGCGGCATTCTTGATTGTTCAAACATACTTCGCCAATATGTACTATGAAAAAGTTGCTCGAAGAGAAGTTGCACCAATGATTGAAAAATTTGAGGAAAATAATAGTAACTCAAATAAAAAAGGTAAAAACACTCAAGTCGTTTCTAAGAATAATAAAAAGAAAAAATAAATTAGTTTAATTGAAACTAGTAAGTAAAAAGGCCGATATCCTTACGTAGGGTATCGACCTTTTTTTATAGGCTCTATAATAAATTGGACTGATGACTAAAA